>NZ_JCBANH010000074.1:0-33193 GCF_059760925.1 Achromobacter sp. 1011791174 | reverse complement strand
GCACGAATTCGCAGGCAGAGCGCAGCTCTGCTAGAATTCGTGCTGGCGGGCCCCTCCGCATGGTTCGACGGTGAACCTGGTCAGGTCGGGAACGAAGCAGCCATAGTCGTTTAGGGTCAGTGCCGGAGTCAGGCTCGCCAACCGGTTTTCGCAAAGGGGACGGGGTTATTTTCCACGGGGGATTCCCCGGAAGATGATTCCGTCCCTTTTGCATTTCGCGGGGGTAGGCAACGGCTCTTGCAAAGGCTCTACAATCCAGCCATGACTTATCTGGTACTGGCCCGCAAGTGGCGGCCGCGATCGTTCGATACCCTCGTGGGACAGGATCACGTGGTGCGCGCGCTCACGCACGCGCTGGACACCCAGCGACTGCACCACGCCTGGCTGTTCACCGGCACCCGAGGCGTGGGCAAGACCACGCTGTCGCGCATCCTGGCCAAGTCGCTCAACTGCGAAACCGGCATCACCTCCAAGCCCTGCGGCGTCTGTCGCGCCTGCACCGAGATCGATTCCGGCCGTTTCGTCGACTACCTCGAACTGGACGCGGCCTCGAACCGTGGCGTCGAGGAAATGACCCAGCTGCTCGAGCAGGCCGTCTACGCGCCGGGCGCGGGCCGCTTCAAGGTCTACATGATCGACGAAGTCCACATGCTGACCGGGCATGCGTTCAACGCCATGCTCAAGACGCTGGAAGAGCCGCCGCCGCACGTCAAATTCATCCTCGCGACCACCGATCCGCAGAAGATCCCGGTGACCGTGCTGTCGCGCTGCCTGCAGTTCAACCTGAAGCAGATGCCGGCCGACTCCATCGTCGGCCATCTGCAGGCCGTGCTGGGCCAGGAACAGGTCGGCTTCGAGATTCCCGCGCTGCGCCTGATCGGCCAGGCGGCCGCCGGCTCCATGCGCGATGCCCTGTCGCTGACCGACCAGGCCATCGCCTACAGCGCCGGCAACCTGACCGAAGAAGCCGTGCGCGGCATGTTGGGCACGATCGACCAGCGTCATCTGGTGCGGCTGCTGGACGCGCTGGCCACCGGCGACGCCAAGGGCGTGCTGGCCGTGGCCGACGAACTGGCCATCCGTGGCCTGTCCTATGCCGGCGCGCTGGCGGACCTGGCGGTGCTGCTCTCGCGCGTGGCGATCGAGCAGCGCGTGACCGGCGTCACGCCGGCGGAAGACCCGCTGGCCGCCGATATCTCGCGGCTGGCGCAGGCCCTGCATCCGGACGCCGTCCAGCTGTTCTATTCCGTCGCCGTGCACAGCCGCGGCGAGCTGACGCTGGCGCCCGACGAATACGCCGGCTTCATCATGGCCTGCCTGCGCATGCTGGCGCTGAACGGCGAGGCCGGCCCGCAGACCGCGCTGGAAGCGCCGGCCGCGCCGGCGCGCCAGACGGCCGAACCCGCCGTGGCCGCCGCCGCGCCTGTCTCGACCCCGGCGCCCGTGGCTGCGCCGCATCCGCAAGCGGCAGAGGTCGAAGCGTCGGTTGCGCCAGCCCCGGCGCCTGTCGTCGCGCCTGAATCCGCTGCGCCCGCGCAGCCAACGCCAGCCGTCGCACCGCAAGCGGCCGCGTCCCAGGCCGTTGCCCCGCAATCCGGCATGCCTGCCGCGCCAGCCACGGAGGAATCCGCAAGCGTTGCCCCCGTGGTTCAGGCCGCGCCTGCAAGGCCGGCCGAGCCTTCCGCCGCGCCCGAGTCCGCGCCGGAAGGCGTGCCGCCTTGGGAAGAGTTGCCCGATGCCGCGCCTGCCGCCGTACAAGCCAAGCCCGGCGCCGCCGCGCTGGCAGTGACGCCGGCGGCCTCCGCAGTCACGGCGCCCGCGCCGGCGCAGGATGAACCCGATGGCCCGCCGTCCTGGGTCGATGAGGAAATTCCCTACGAAGCCGAAGGCGGCTTCGTGCCGGACAGCGGCTTCACGTCCGATCCGGATGACGAATTCGAAACGCTGGCCAGCGCGCCGTCATCGGCCGCGCCGGCCGCCGCCGCGCCGGTCCGCCGAGAAGTGCCGCCCACGCGCAAGCGCCAGTCCCGCGCCCGCATCGCCGACATGACGCAGGCTTCCTGGCCCGAGCTGGCCGCGCGCCTGCCGGTCACCGGCCTGGCGGCCGAACTGGCGCGCCAGAGCGAATGGGTCGGCGTGCAGGGCGACGCCATCGTGCTGCGCGTGGCCGTGAAGACGCTGGCCGAAAGCGAAAGCCGCGTGCGCCTGCAGACCGTGCTGTGCGAACACTTCGGCCAGGGCATCCGCCTGGACGTGGACGTGGGCGCGGTCGGCGATGCCACTGCGCATGCCGTGGCCCAGGCCGAGCGTGCCGCGCGCCAGCAGGCCGCCGAGGACGCGGTCGCCGTCGATCCCTTCGTGCAGGCCCTGGTATCCGATTTCGGCGGCCAGGTGGTGGCCGGTTCGGTCCGCCACGTGGACGCCTCCGCCGCCCGCTAGCGCGGCGGCACATTCCCGATCACACCCCTTAGTTCAAGGAACATCGCCATGATGAAAGGACAACTGGCCGGCCTGATGCGCCAGGCGCAGCAGATGCAGGAAAACATGAAGAAGGCGCAGGACGCGCTGGCCGAGATCCAGGTCGAGGGCGCCTCGGGCGGCGGCCTGGTCAAGGTCACCATGACCTGCCGCCACGACGTCAAGCGCGTCGCCATCGACCCGTCGCTGCTGGGCGACGACAAGGACATGCTGGAAGACCTGGTGGCCGCGGCGTTCAACGACGCGCTGCGCAAGGCCGAGGCGACCTCGCAGGAAAAGATGGCGTCGGTGACCGCCGGCATGCCCATGCCCCCGGGCATGAAGTTCCCCTTCTGATGTCGCGCGCCCGCGCCACGGACAACTGACTAGCCTGGTTGAGGCCGCCGCGTCATGGATCCCCAACTGCCTGAACCCGAACCACTGGTCTCGCTGATCGAGGCCCTGCGGCGCCTGCCCGGCGTGGGCGTGCGTTCGGCCCGGCGCATGGCCTACCACCTGATGCAGCACGATCTGCAGGGTGCGGACATGCTGGGCCGGGCGCTGGCAGGCGCGGTGCAGAACCTGCGCCACTGCGCGCGCTGCAACAGCTTCACCGAAGACGAGATCTGCTCCACCTGCGCCAATCCCAAGCGCGATCCCTCGCTGCTGTGCATCGTCGAGACGCCGGCGGACCAGAACATGATCGAGTCCAGCCACGGCTACCGTGGCCTGTACTACGTGCTGATGGGCCGGGTCGCGCCGCTGGAGGGCATCGGCCCGCGCGAGCTGGATTTCGACCGCGTCATCCGTCGCGCCACCGACGGCGTGGTGCAGGAAGTCATCCTGGCCACCAACTTCACCGCCGAGGGCGAGACCACCGCCCACTTCCTGGGCGAGGCCCTGTCCGAGCGCGGGCTGAAGGTCACTCGGCTGGCGCGCGGCGTGCCGGCGGGCAGCGAGCTTGAGTACGTGGACGCCGGCACCATCGCCTGGGCACTGATGGAGCGCAAGAGCACCTAGGCCTGGCACGTCGCCTGCGGTGCTCGCGCATTAGAAAAGGAGACGAACAATGCCAGCTGTCTATTACTTGTCGCATGCTGCTGACATGGTCCTGCGGGGTCGCGCGGAGCTGGCTTCGCCAGTCCGCAGCGATGCCCCCTTGAGGGGGAAGCGCGTAGCGCTTCGGGGGAGGGACTGGCCTTGCGCGGAGCTGGCTTTGCCAGTCCGCAGCGACGCCCCCTTGAGGGGGAAGCGCGTAGCGCTTCGGGGGTGAGCTCATCATGTCGGCTTTGACGGGGCTGAAAGTCCTGGAGTTGGGCACGCTCATCGCGGGCCCATTCGCGGCGCGCATCTTCGGCGAATTCGGCGCCGACGTCATCAAGGTGGAAACCCCGCACGGCCCGGACGGCTCGGGCGGCGGCGACCCCATACGCAGCTGGCGCCATTTGCACCAGGGCAACTCGCTGTGGTGGTCGGTGCAGGCGCGCAACAAGCGCTCCATCGCGCTCAACCTCAAGGATCCGCGCGCCCGCGACATCGCGCGTCAGCTGGCGCTGGAGGCCGACGTGGTGGTCGAGAACTACCGCCCCGGCGTGCTGGAGAAGTGGGGCCTGGGCTACGAGCAGCTGCGCGCGCTGAATCCCGCGACCATCATGGTGCGCCTGTCCGGTTACGGGCAGACCGGGCCGATGAAGGACCAGCCGGGTTTCGGCGCCATCGGCGAATCCATGGGCGGCCTGCGCTATGTGTCGGGCCATCCGGACCGGCCGCCCCTGCGGGTCGGCATCTCCATCGGCGATTCGATCGCCGCGCTGCATGGCGTGATCGGCGCGATGATGGCGCTGCGCCATCGCGACGCCACAGGCGGCCGCTGGAACGGCCAGGCTGGCGAGGCCTGCCGGGCGGGGCAGGGCCAGATGGTGGACGTGGCGCTGTACGAGGCCGTGTTCAACATGATGGAAAGCCTGGTGCCCGAGTACGACGTGGCCGGCGTGGTGCGCGAGCGCACCGGCGGCGCGCTGCCGGGTATCGTGCCATCCAACACCTACACCACCCGCGACGGCCAGAACGTGGTCATCGCCGGCAACGGCGACGCCATCTTCCGCCGCCTGATGCAGGCCATCGGCCGCGAAGACCTGGCCACCGATCCCGATCTGGCGCGCAACGACGGCCGCGCCCGCCGCGTCGAGGAGATCGACGGCGCCATTCAGCAATGGTGCGGCGGACGCGGCATCGACGAGGCGCTGGATACGCTCAAACGGGCCGATGTGCCCGTGGGCAAGATCTACAGCGTGGCCGACATGTTCGCCGATCCGCAGTTCCTGGCGCGCGGCATGATCGAGCAGCATCGCTTCACCGACGGCTCACCGGTCAAGCTGCCGGCGGTGGTGCCGAAGCTGTCCGAAACCCCTGGCGGCACGCGCTGGATCGGGCCGGAATTAGGGGAACATACCGAGGAAGTCCTGAAATCGCTGGGGTATGATTCAGCGGCTATCGACGAGCTGGCGAAGACCGGCGCCATCGGTAGGCCCGAGAACCAGGAGACAAGCAATGACAGTCACTCGTCGTGATCTGCTCAAGATGGCCGGCGCCGCCGGCGTCATGGGCATGGCCCCCGCCATCGTGCGCGCGCAGAAGCTGGAAAAGACCAAGGTTCAGATCGCCGTCGGCGGCAAGCCGCTGATCTACTACCTGCCGCTATCCATCGCCGAAGCGCGGGGCTACTTCAAGGACGAAGGGCTGGACGTGAGCATCGCCGACTTCGCCGGCGGCTCCAAGGCCCTGCAGGCCGTGGTGGGAGGCAGCGCCGACGTGGTGTCGGGCGCCTTCGAGCACACGCTGGCCATGCAGTCCAAGGGTCAGTTCTACCGCGCCTTCGCGCTGCAGGGCCGCGCGCCCATGATCGGCGTGGGCGTGTCGAAGAAGGCCATGCCCGGCTACAAGGGCCCGGCGGACCTCAAGGGCAAGAAGATCGGCGTGACCGCGCCGGGCTCGTCCACCAACATGGTGGTCAACTTCTTCCTGGCCAGGCACGGCCTGAAGGCCTCCGACGTGTCCATCATCGGCGTGGGCGCCGGCGCGGGCGCGGTGACCGCGCTGCGTAGTGGCCAGATCGACGCCATCTCCAATACCGACCCGGTGGTGTCCATGCTGGAGATGCCGGGCGAGATCCAGATCATCGTCGACACGCGCACGCTCAAGGACACGCAGGCGATCTTCGGCGGCAATATGCCGGCCGGCTGCCTGTACGCGCCGCAGGCCTTCATCGACGCCAATCCCAACACCACCCAGGCATTGGCCAACGCGCTGGTGCGCGCCGACAAGTGGATCCAGAAGGCCGGCCCCGATGAAATCGCCAAGGTCGTGCCCGAAAGCTATCTGCTGGGCGACCCGGCCGTGTACAAGACCGCCATCTCCAAGAGCCTGGAAGGCCTGTCGCCCGACGGGCTGATCCCGGAAGACGGCGCGGCCACCGCGCTCAAGGCGCTGGCTGCCTACCAGGCCGATTTCGACGCCGCCAAGATCGACGCCTCGAAGGTCTGGACCAACGATTTCGCGCGCCGCGCCAACGAGAAGTACCCCAATGGCTGAAGCCGCGCTCGCGCTGGAAAACATCAGCTGCACCTTTGTTTCCCGCGACGACCGCTCGCAACGCTACACCGCGGTCAGCGACACCTCCCTGGCCATCGCGCCGGGGGAGTTCGTGTCCGTGGTCGGCCCCACCGGCTGCGGCAAGTCCACCTTGCTGAACGTCGGCGCCGGCCTGCTGGCGCCGTCTTCGGGGCAGGTCAAGGTCTTCGGCCAGCCGCTGTCGGGCATCAATGCCCGCGCCGGCTACATGTTCCAGGGCGAGGCGCTGCTGCCGTGGCGCAGCGCGCTGGACAACGTGATGGCCGGCCTGGATTTCGCCGGCGTGCCGCGCCAGGAAGGCGAGGCGCGGGGCCGCGAATGGATGCGCCGCGTCGGCCTGGGCGGTTTCGAGGACCGCTACCCGCACCAGATGTCCGGCGGCATGCGCAAGCGCGTGATGCTGGCGCAGACGCTGATCCGCGATCCCGACATCATCCTGATGGACGAGCCGTTCTCGGCGCTGGACATCCAGACGCGCCAGCTGATGGAAAACGAAGTGCTGGACCTGTGGATGGCCAAGCGCAAGGCCGTGCTCTTCATCACTCACGACCTGGACGAGGCCATCGCCATGAGCGACCGCGTGGTGGTGCTGTCGGCCGGGCCCGGCACGCATCCGATCGGCGAGTTCGCCATCGACCTGCCGCGTCCGCGCGACGTGGCCGAGGTGCGCACTCATCCGCGTTTCGTCGAGCTGCACGCCGCGATCTGGGGCGTGCTGCGCGAGGAAGTGCTCAAGGGCTATGCGCAACAAAGGAAATGATCCCCCCCGAAGCGCCTGCGGCGCTTCCCCCCCCAGGGGGGCGCCGCGGGCGGCCCGGCAAAGCCGGCTCCGCGGCGGCCCCGCTTTGACGGCAGTCTGGCTTTGATGGCGGCCGTTACTTTGGTCGTGAGGCGTGTCTGTGGCAAAAGGGGGGTGCAATTGCAGAACGGAAGATTGACATGTCGAAGTCTCTGATCAAACCGGGTTCGGCCAGCCTGCGCTTCTGGCAGTTGCTGCTGCTGGTCGTGATCCTGGGCGTCTGGCATCTGGCCTCGCGCGATCCCAAGGTGGCGTTCTTCTTCGGCGAGCCGCTGAAGGTGTGGGGCCGCATCTGGGCGTGGTTCATCACCAACGCCGACATCTACACGCATCTGTGGGTGACGCTGACCGAGACCGTGCTGGCGTTCTTCATCGGCACGGCGGCGGGCCTGGGGGCGGGGCTGTGGCTGGGGCTGTCGCCGCTGGCCAGCGCGATCCTGGATCCCTACATCAAGGCGGCCAACTCGATGCCGCGCGTGATCCTGGCGCCCATCTTCGGCATGTGGTTCGGCCTGGGCATCTGGTCCAAGGTGGCGCTGGCCGTGACGCTGGTGTTCTTCATCGTGTTCTTCAACGTCTACCAGGGCGTGCGCGAGGTCAGCCCCACGCTGCTGGACAACGCGCGCATGCTGGGCGCGCGCCGCCGCCAGCTGCTGCGCCACGTGTACCTGCCGTCCGCCACCAGCTGGGTGTTCTCCAGCCTGCACACCTCCGTCGGCCTGGCCTTCGTGGGCGCGGTGGTGGGCGAGTACCTGGGTTCGGCCAGCGGCGTGGGCTACCTGATCCTGCAGGCCGAGGGCACTTTCGATGTGAACACCGTGTTCGCGGGCATCGTGGTGCTGACGGCGTTCGCGCTGGCGCTGGACTACATCGTCGGCCTGGGCGAGAAGCGCCTGATGAAGTGGCAGCCCAAGTCGGGCGAAACCGAAAAAATCTGAACGGAGCCAGACCATGGCGCGCATCCCCTACGCAGACCTGTCCCATCCCGAGGCCCAGCCGCTGGTCGAGCGCATCGTCGCCGAGCGCGGCAGCGTGCTGCATCTGTACCAGATGCTGCTGCACAGCCCGGCGGTGGCCGGCGGCTGGCTCAACTACCTGACCTCGATCCGCCAGCTCAGCACCTTGCCGGGCGACCTGCGCGAGCTGGTCATCATGCGGGTGGCGGTGCTGAACGGCGCGCCCTACGAGGCCGACCAGCACGCGCCGATCGCGCTGAAGGAAGGCGTGACGCAGGCGCAGCTGGATGCGCTGGACGGCTGGCAGGACTCGGCGCTGTTCGACGCGCGCGAGCGCGCCGTGCTGGCCTATACCGACGCCATGACGCGTCAGGTGCAGGTGCCCGACGCCGTGTTCCAGGCCGCGCGCCAGGCCATGGGCAGCGACAAGCTGCTGGTCGAGCTGACGGCCACGGTGGCTGCCTACAACATGGTGTCGCGCTTCCTGGAAGCCTTGCAGGTCCATACGCACGATCACCGCTGATGGCGAGCTCGGCTGCAGGCGGCTGCGGCGCGAGACAGGATAAAAAAGGCCGGGCTTGCCGCCCGGCCTTTGTTTGCCCGCCGTGGAGCCTAGCCGCGCTGCGCTTCGATCAGCGCGTCCAGCTTGACCGCGTCCGCGACGAACAGCCGGATGCCTTCGGACAGTTTTTCCGTGGCCATGGCGTCCTCGTTGAGCAGGCCGCGGAAGCTGATCTCGTCCGAGGCGATGCGGGCGATGTGGCCCGCGCCATCGCCGGCGCGCAGCTGCGCGGGCGCGTCGCCTTCGGTGGCCGCCAGCTTGTTCAGCAGCTCGGGGCTGATGGTGAGCAGGTCGCAGCCCGACAGCGCCAGGATCTGGCCCACGTTGCGGAAGCTGGCGCCCATGATCTCGGTGGCGATGCCGAACTGCTTGTAGTAGCGGTAGATGCGGGTCACCGACAGCACGCCGGGATCGTTCGGGCCGGCATTGGCGGCCTCGTCCCAGCCGGCGCCGGCGACCTTCTTGTGCCAGTCGTAGATGCGGCCCACGAAGGGCGAGATCAGTTGCACGCCGGCGTCGGCGCAGGCGACCGCCTGCGGCAGCGAGAACAGCAGCGTCAGGTTGCAGCGGATGCCTTCGGCCTGCAGCGCGCGGGCCGCCTGGATGCCTTCCCAGGTGGAGGCGATCTTGATCAGCACGCGCTCGCGCGCGATGCCGGCCGCTTCATACAGCGCGATCAGGCTGCGCGCGCGCTCGACGGTGGCGCGGGTGTCGAAGGACAGGCGCGCGTCGACCTCGGTCGACACGCGGCCCGGCACGATGTTCAGGATGGCCTGGCCGAAGGCCACCAGCAGGCGGTCCATCAGTTCGGCGGTCGAAGCGCCGCGATGGTCGCGCGCGGTCCGTTCCAACAGGGGGCGGTAGGCGTCCTGCTGCACGGCCTTTAGTATCAGGGACGGGTTGGTGGTGGCGTCGGTGGGGCGCAAGGCCTTCATGGCTTCGAAGTCCCCGGTGTCGGCGACCACGGTGGTGTGAAGGCGCAATGCGTCGAGTTGGCTGGACATGGGCGGTGCGGCTCGCTGCTAGGGGATTGCGGCCGCCGGCAGCCCTTGCCGGGCGCGGCGACCTGGAACAGGCCCTAGCGTATCACCGTCGCGATGTCGCGGGCCGGCGCGCGGCCGGGCGACGATGCGCGGCCGGCAGGATGAAATCACCCGTTTCGGCCTTATTTGGCGCGGTTTCCCGGGGATTAGGGCCGCTCAAGGTATAATCCGAAGGTTTAATTATAGATTCTGAAACCGGGGTTTACTGTGCTGCCGCAACTCTTTCCCGAGGGGCTCAACCGCTTCCCTCCTGCAATTCTGGCTCTGGCGGACGGTACCATTTTTCGAGGCGTATCGATCGGTGCGCCTGGCCATACGGTCGCCGAGGTGGTGTTCAACACCGCCATGACCGGGTACCAGGAAATTCTCACCGATCCCAGCTATAGCGGCCAGATCGTCACGCTGACCTATCCGCACATCGGCAACACCGGCGTCAACGCCGAGGACGTCGAGGCGAACCGCGTCTACGCCTCCGGCCTGGTGGTCCGCGACTGTCCGGCCCGCGTGTCGAACTTCCGTTCCACGCAATCGCTGCCCGAGTACCTTGCCGAGCAGGGCATCGTCGCCATTTCCGGCATCGACACCCGCAAGCTCACGCGCATCCTGCGCGAGAAGGGCGCCCAGGGCGCCTGCATCTTCGTCGGCGCCGACGCCGAGCGCGCCGTCGAGCTGGCGCGCGGCTTCCCCGGCATGGCCGGCCAGGACCTGGCCCGCGTCGTGTCCATCAAGGACCGCGCCGACTGGACCCAGGGCACCTGGGAGCTGGGCGAAGGCTACACCGCGCCCGACCAGTCCCGTTTCCACGTCGTGGCCTACGACTTCGGCGTCAAGAGCAACATCCTGCGCCTGCTGGCCGATCGCGGCTGCCGCATCACGCTGGTGCCGGCCCAGACCACGGCCGACGAAGTCCTCAAGCTCAATCCCGACGGCGTGTTCCTGTCCAACGGCCCCGGCGACCCCGAGCCCTGCGACTACGCCATCGAAGCCACCCGCAAGTTCCTGGACCAGAAGCTGCCCGTGTTCGGCATCTGCCTGGGCCACCAGATCATGGGCCTGGCGGTGGGCGGCAAGACCGTCAAGATGAAGACCGGCCACCACGGCGCCAACCACCCCGTGCAGGACCTGGCGTCCAAGCGCGTGTTCATCACCAGCCAGAACCACGGTTTCGCGGTCGACGCGGCCAGCCTGCCCGCCAACGCGCGCACCACGCACGTCTCGCTGTTCGACGGCACGCTGCAGGGCTTCGAGCTCACCGACCGTCCGGCCTTCTGCTTCCAGGGCCACCCCGAGGCCAGCCCCGGCCCGCACGACATCGTCGTGCTGTTCGACAAGTTCATCAGCCTGATGGCCGGCCAAAAGTAAAGATCGCATCATGCCCAAGCGTACAGACCTAAAAAGCATCCTCATCATCGGCGCCGGCCCCATCATCATCGGGCAGGCCTGCGAGTTCGACTATTCGGGCGCCCAGGCGTGCAAGGCGCTCAAGGCCGAGGGCTACCGCACCATCCTGGTGAACAGCAACCCGGCCACCATCATGACGGACCCGGAAACGGCCGACGTCACCTACATCGAGCCCATCACCTGGCAGGCGGTCGAGAAGATCATCGAGCGCGAGAAGCCCGATGCGCTGCTGCCCACGATGGGCGGCCAGACCGCGCTGAACTGCGCGCTGGACCTGGCTCACCATGGCGTGCTGAAGAAGCACAACGTCGAGCTGATCGGCGCCAACGAGCACGCCATCGAGAAGGCCGAGGACCGCCAGAAGTTCAAGCAGGCCATGACCGACATCGGTCTGGAATCGGCCAAGTCGGGCGTCGCCCACAGCATGGACGAAGCCTGGGAAGTGCAGCGCCGCATCGCCGCGGAAGTCGGCACCTCGGGCTTCCCCGCCGTGATCCGCCCCAGCTTCACCATGGGCGGCTCGGGCGGTGGCATCGCCTACAACGCCGAGGAATTCGAAACCATCTGCCGCCGCGGCCTGGAAGCCTCGCCCACCAGCGAGCTGCTGATCGAGGAATCGCTGCTGGGCTGGAAGGAATTCGAGATGGAAGTGGTCCGCGACAAGGCGGACAACTGCATCATCGTCTGCTCCATCGAGAACCTGGATCCGATGGGCGTGCACACCGGCGACTCCATCACCGTGGCGCCGGCGCAGACGCTGACGGACAAGGAATACCAGATCATGCGCAACGCGTCGATCGCCGTGCTGCGCGAGATCGGCGTGGACACGGGCGGCTCGAACGTGCAGTTCGCGGTCAACCCGAAGAACGGTCGCATGATCGTCATCGAGATGAACCCGCGCGTGTCGCGTTCGTCGGCGCTGGCCTCCAAGGCCACCGGCTTCCCCATCGCCAAGGTCGCCGCGCGCCTGGCCGTCGGCTACACGCTCGATGAGCTGAAGAACGAAATCACCGGCGGCGCCACGCCCGCCTCGTTCGAGCCCTCGATCGACTACGTGGTCACCAAGGTGCCGCGTTTCGCGTTCGAGAAATTCCCCACCGCCGACGCGCGCCTGACCACCCAGATGAAGTCGGTCGGCGAAGTCATGGCCATCGGCCGTACCTTCCAGGAATCGTTCCAGAAGGCGCTGCGCGGGCTGGAAGTCGGCGTGGATGGCCTGAACCAGAAGACCACCGACCGCGAGAAGCTGCAGGTCGAGCTGGGCGAGCCCGGCCCCGAGCGCATCTGGTACGTGGGCGACGCCTTCGCCCAGGGCTTCACGCTGGACGAAGTGCACAACATCACGCACATCGACCCGTGGTTCCTGTCGCAGATCAAGGAAATCGTCGACATCGAACTGGCGCTCGAGCAGAAGACGCTGTCCGACCTGGATTACGCCACCCTGTGGGAACTGAAGCGTCGCGGCTTCTCCGACCGCCGCCTGGCCTTCCTGCTGGATTCGTCCGAGTCCGAGGTGCGCAAGCTGCGTCACCAGCTCAACGTGCGTCCCGTGTACAAGCGCGTGGACACCTGCGCCGCCGAGTTCGCCACCCGCACGGCCTACATGTATTCGACCTACGAGGAAGAGTGCGAAGCCGCGCCCACCGACCGCAAGAAGATCGTGGTGCTGGGCGGCGGTCCGAACCGCATCGGCCAGGGCATCGAGTTCGACTACTGCTGCGTGCACGCCGCGCTGGCGCTGCGCGACGACGGGTTCGAGACCATCATGGTCAACTGCAACCCGGAAACCGTGTCCACCGACTACGACACCTCCGACCGCCTGTACTTCGAGCCGCTGACGCTGGAAGACGTGCTGGAGATCGTGCACAAGGAAAACCCGGTCGGCATGATCGTCCAGTACGGCGGCCAGACTCCGCTGAAGCTGGCGCGCGCGCTGGAAGCCAATGGCGTGCCCATCATCGGCACCAGCCCCGAGTCCATCGACGTGGCCGAGGACCGCGAGCGCTTCCAGAAGCTGCTGCACAAACTCGGTCTGCGCCAGCCGCCCAACCGCACGGCCCGCACCGAGAACGAAGCGCTGGCCCACGCCGCCGAGATCGGCTACCCGCTGGTGGTGCGCCCGAGCTACGTGCTGGGCGGCCGCGCGATGGAAATCGTGCACGAGCAGCAGGACCTGGAGCGCTACATGCGCGAAGCGGTCAAGGTCAGCAACGATTCTCCGGTGCTGCTGGACCGCTTCCTGAACAACGCCACCGAAGTCGACGTGGACTGCCTGTCCGATGGTGAAACCGTCTTCATCGGCGGCGTTATGGAACACATCGAGCAGGCCGGCGTGCACTCGGGCGACTCCGCCTGCAGCCTGCCGCCGTACTCGCTGTCGGCCGACGTGATCGCCGAGATCAAGCGCCAGACCGCGATGATGGCCAAGGCCCTGAACGTCAACGGCCTGATGAACGTGCAGTTCGCGATCCAGGGCGGCGACGTCTACGTGCTGGAAGTGAACCCGCGCGCCTCCCGCACGGTGCCCTACGTGTCCAAGGCCACCGGCCTGCAGCTGGCCAAGATCGCCGCGCGCGCCATGGCCGGCCGCAAGCTGGCCGACCAGGGTGTCACCAAGGAAGTCGTGCCGCCTTACTTCTCGGTCAAGGAAGCCGTGTTCCCGTTCGTCAAGTTCCCGGGCGTGGACACCATCCTGGGACCGGAAATGAAGTCGACCGGCGAAGTCATGGGCGTGGGCAACAGCTTCGGCGAAGCCTTCGTCAAGTCGCAGCTGGCCGCCGGCGTGCGCCTGCCGGAATCCGGCACGGCGTTCATCAGCGTGAAGAATCAGGACAAGCCCCGCGCCGTGGAAGTGGCGCGCGGCCTGCACGCCCTGGGCTTCAAACTGGTCGCCACGCGCGGCACGGCCGCCGAGATCGAGGCCGCCGGCATTCCGGTGCAGCTGGTGAACAAGGTCACCGAAGGTCGTCCGCACATCGTCGACATGGTGAAGAACGGCGAGATCTCGCTGGTCATCAACACCGTCGAAGAGCGTCGCAACGCCATCGCCGACTCGCGCACCATCCGCACGCAGTCGCTGGCCGCGCGCGTGACGTTCTTCACGACCATCGCCGGCGCCCGCGCCGCCGTTGAGGGCATGCAGTACCTGCGCCAAGGCCTGGGCCTGCAGGTGTACCCGTTGCAGGAACTTCACGCGTCCCTGGCGGACAAATAAGGCTCTCGGGCGTGCGTGGCACGCCCGAAGTCATTCTGGAGGTGTAGGGATGAAGTGGTTCATTCTTGCGTTATTCATCGTTTGCGCCACGGTCGTGCATTTCCGTGGCCGGGTCAGGCACAGGTTCTCGCGGCAGGCGCTGGATCATTCCACGTTCACCGCGCCGCTGAACTGCTTCATGTACGCGTTTTCCAGCGTGCCGAACCAGCCGTACCTGGACCTGAAGGACTTTCCCGAGCTGAAGGTGCTGCTGGACCGTTGCGACGAGATCCGCGAAGAGGCCTTGCGCCTGTTCGGCGACGGGCATATCAAGGCATCCGACAAGTACAACGACGCCGGCTTCAACTCGTTCTTCAAGAGCGGCTGGAAGCGCTTCTACCTGAAGTGGTATGACGCCGACCATCCCTCGGCCAGCGCGCTGTGCCCGGTCACGACGGAACTGCTCAAGGGCATCCCGAACATCAAGGCCGCCATGTTCGCCTCGCTGCCCCCGGGTAGCCGGCTGCCGCGCCACCGCGATCCCTATGCCGGTTCGCTGCGCTTTCACATGGGTCTGATCACGCCCAACAGCCCCGACTGCTACATCAATGTCGACGGCGAGACCTACTACTGGCGCGACGGCGAGGCCGTGGTCTTTGACGAGACCTTCATCCACTACGCCGAGAACAAGACGGATCAGAACCGGATCATCCTGTTCGCCGACGTCGAGCGTCCGATGCGCTTTCGCTGGGCCCAGGCCGTCAACCGCGTGGTGGGCGGCTTCCTGCTGCGCGCGGCGGCCGCGCCCAACCAGGAAGGCGACAAGACCGGCGGCATCAACCGCATCTTCGGCGCCGTGTATGCGGTGCGCCGGGTCGGCAAGGCCCTGAAGAAGCGCAGCCAGCCGCTGTACTACCTGACCAAGTGGCTGCTGGTGGGCGGCATCCTGGCCTGGATCTTCCTGTAGGACGGCCAGCGCACGGCATCCGTCCAGGCAGGTTCCGGGCGGCTTTGCTGTAGCATGAAGGCGGTGCTTTCCGGTGACGGGGCGCCGCCTTTTTTCTGCCCGCCGCCCGCCGGTCCCCCTACTTTCCGACTTCTCCATCCGTCATGAACCGAGTCTTCATCACCGGCGCCAGCAGCGGCCTGGGTCGCGCGCTGGCGCAGCGCTACGCCGAGACCGGCGCGACCCTGGGCCTGCTGGGCCGTCGCGAGACGGCCTTGCGGGAATTGGCCGCCAGCCTGCCCGGACAGCACCGCTGCTATGCCGTGGACGTGCGCGACCGCCAGGCCCTGCATGCGGCCGCCACGGATTTCATCGCCTTCTGCCAGGGGCGGGTGGACGTGGTGATCGCCAGCGCCGGCATCAGCGCCGGCACCTTGACCGAGCATGGCGAGGACTATGACGTGTTCAAGGCCATCGTCGATACCAACCTGCTGGCCACCGTGGCGACCTTCGAGCCTTTCGTCGGCGCGATGCGCGACGCCGGCGGCGGGCGGCTGGTGGGAATTTCCAGCGTGGCCGGCGTGCGCGGGCTGCCGGGGGCGGGCGCCTACAGCGCGTCCAAGTCGGCGGTGACGACCTATTGCGAAAGCCTGAGGCTGGAACTGGCGGGGGACGGCATCCGGGTCGTGACCATCGCGCCGGGCTACATCAAGACCGCGATGACGGCGCACAACCCCTATTCGATGCCATTCCTGATGGATGCCGGGGATTTCGCCCGGCGCGCCCATGTCGCCATCGAGCGCGGCGCGTCGTATCGGGTGATTCCGTGGCAGATGGGCGTGGTGGCGCGGCTGATGCGCCTGTTGCCCAATGCGGTCTATGACAGGCTGGCGCGCAACGCGCCGCGCAAGCCGCGCAAGGCGGGCTGATTCCGTCCGCCCGGGGCGTCAGCGCACCACGTCGTTGCGCGTTTCGCCGCTCACGTGGCTGACGTCGCCCCAATCCAGCACCTGCCATTCACGACCGCTCACGCCGACGCGGTTGATGCTGACGTTCAGCATCGACGCGTCGCGCGGGGCGTTGAGCGGCACGCCGCTGGCGTGGCGCCAGACGATGTCCAGCACGCCGCCGTGCGTGAACAGCATGATGCGCTCGCCGCCATGGCGTGCGGCGATGTCGTCCACCGTGGAAATCACGCGCGACTGGAACTGGCCCAGCGTTTCGCCGCCGTCCAGCGGGCGCAGCGGATCGCGGCTCTTCCAGGAGGCCGCGGCCGCCGGGGCCAGCGTGTCGATATGTTCCAGATCCAACCCTTCCAGCACGCCGAAGCCGCGTTCGCGGATGCCGGGCTCGGTGCGGATGCGCAGGTCCAGTTGCTCGGCCACGGGCTGAGCGGTATCGCGGGCGCGTTGCAGATCGCTGCTGTAGAGGGCGTCGAAGCGCGTCTGGACGGCCTCGTCGCGCATGCGCGCGGCCAGTTGCGCGGCCTGCTGCCGGCCGGCCTCGTTCAGCGGAATGTCTTGCCAGCCTTGCAGGCGGCGCTGGCGGTTCCAGTCGGTTTCGCCGTGGCGGATGAACCAGATTTCAGTCATGCGGGGTACGTAGCGGTAAGGGAAGGGGATCCCGGGAGCTTAACGCGACGCGCGGCGTCGCGCTAACCGCGCACCCATCGACTAGTGCGCTGTCCCGCAGTGCGGACGCATCCACCGGGCAGCACACTAGCCCTGCGCCGCGCGCACGCGCCGTTCGGCGCTCTTCATCTGCTCGGACTGGACCTTGGCGATCATGCCCTGGATGTTGACCGCCTGCGTGTTCAGCGTCTGAATCTGGTCCAGCTTCTGCTCGCTGGGCAGGTCGGCATTCTGTGCTTCCTTCAATTGCTGCATCACGCGCGCCAGCTGGGCATAGAGCTGCTTCAGGGTACGCGTGTATTCGTCCTCGGGTTCGGCCGAAGCGGATTCCTGGCTTTGGGCGACACTGCCCAACTTGCCGCCGTTGACGCGCACGCTGGCCGATGGGTCGGCCGGGTCGGCCGTGCTGGCGGCCTCCTTGGCTTCCTTGTTGGCGCGGATCTTCTGTGCCCACAGGTCCAGCATGCTGCTGTGGGAACTGCCATTGATGGGATCGATGGGCACGGGCGGCTCCGAAAGCGTGCGGCAGCGGAAGGGGAAGAGGGCTAGCCGGCCGCCTTGGCCGCCTTGGCCTTGGCAATCAGGACCTTCTGGATCTGGCCCATGATCTGCGTGGCCTGCGAATTCAGGGACTGCAGCTGTTCCGATTTCTGCTCCGCCGGCATGCTGCTGGCCTCGATCTTGCGGATCTGCTCCATGACCTTGCTCAGCTGGCGCAGCAACTGCTTGATCTGGCGGGTGTAGATGTCGTCGTCTTCCTTGGGCTCGAGGTCCGCGGCCTCTTCGGCCTTCTTGTTCGAGCCGTTCAGGCCGCTTTGCTCGCCGTTCAGACGCAGCTTGCCGTCCGCCGAGATGGTGACCGGATCCGAGCCGTCCGCGCTCTTGTCCTCTCTGTTCGCCCGGATTTTCTGGTTCCAGAGGTCGAACATGGCGTTATTCGAGGTGCTGCCGATAGGGTTGATGGCCATGATAGTCCCGCGTTGTTGGTGATTTTCTGGGGTAGGTCCTGACAAGTACGGCATTTTGGCGCTGAAATTAAGGCCCACCCCCGAGGCGCTTGCGCGCCTCCCCCTCAAGGGGGCATGCCTACGGACCGGCGGAGCCGGATCCGTGGCATCCCGCTGGTGCGCGCGTTACATGTTTTATGGGGGAGGACTTAAATATTGCGGGGGGGTCGTGCGGGCCTTTACACTGGCGCCCGCCCGTCGCTTGGCTCACTGGAGCGGGCGCCGTCCGGGCTCATCGACCCGACAACATCCTGGGGAATCCATGTCCAAATCGTACTTTCCGCGCTGGCGCCTGGCGGACGACGCCGAGCCCGGCGTCATCATCGCGCCCGACGAAAGGCTGTCCTGGCCCAAGAACGTGGCCATGGGCGCGCAGCACGTGGTCGCCATGTTCGGCTCCACGGTGCTGGCGCCGCTGCTGATGGGGTTCGATCCGAACGTCGCCATCCTGATGTCGGGCATCGGCACGCTGATCTTCTTTCTGTTCGTGGGCGGGCGGGTGCCGAGCTACCTGGGGTCCAGTTTCGCCTTCATCGGCGGCGTCATCGCCGTCACCGGCTATGCGGGCGGCGGCGCCAACGCCAATATCGGCGTGGCGCTGGGCGCCATCATCGCCTGCGGCCTGGCCTATACCCTGATCGGCCTGATCGTCTGGGCCGTCAATGCGCGCGCCGGCGGCGGGGCGGGCTGGATCGACACGCTGATGCCGCCGGTGGTGACCGGTGCCGTGGTGGCCGTGATCGGCCTGAACCTGGCGCCCATCGCGGCCAAGGGCGCGATGGGGCAGTCGGGCTTCGACACCGCCATGGCCCTCGTCACCGTTCTGTGCGTGGGCGGCATCGCCGTGTACACGCGCGGCATGGTGCAGCGGCTGCTGATCCTGGTGGGCCTGATCCTGGCCTGCGTGGTGTACGTGATCTGCGCCAATGTCCTGGGCCTGGGCAAGCCCGTGGAGTTCGCGGGCGTGACGGCGGCGGCCTGGTTCGGCCTGCCTCATTTCGCGGCGCCGGTGTTCAAGGCCGAGGCCATGGGCCTGATCGTGCCGGTCGCCATCATTCTGGTTGCCGAGAACCTGGGCCACGTCAAGGCGGTCAGCGCCATGACGGGCCAGGACCTGGACCGCTACCTGGGCCGCGCGTTCGTCGGTGACGGCGTGGCCACCATGGTGTCCGGCGCGGTCGGTGGCACCGGCGTCACCACCTATGCCGAGAACATCGGCGTGATGGCCGTGACCCGCATCTATTCCACCCTGGTCTTCGTGGTGGCGGCCCTGATCGCCATCGTGCTGGGCTTCTCGCCCAAGTTCGGCGCCCTGATCCAGACCATCCCGGCGCCCGTGCTGGGCGGCATGTCGGTCGTGGTGTTTGGCCTGATCGCCGTGGCCGGCGCCCGTATCTGGGTGGTGAACCAGGTCGATTTCAGCGACAACCGCAACCTGATCGTGGCCGCGGTCACGCTGGTGCTGGGCGCGGGTGATTTCACCGTCAAGCTGGGTAATTTCACGCTGGGCGGGATCGGCACCGCCACGTTCGGCGCCATCATCCTGTACGCCTTGCTGCGTCGCAGGAAATAAGGCCCGCCGGGCCGGGCGTGGAGCGCCCGGCCCGATCAGGCCTGCCTGGCTCAGGGGCGCGACAGGCGTGTCGCCCGGGCGCCATGGGCCAGGACGGCCGCCGGTTCCGCCTCGATCACCTGACCCGACTGGGTCTTGAACACCGCCGTGGCCTCGGCCAGCTTGCGCGCCTGGTCCTCCATGGCCGAGGCGGCGGCCGAGGCCTCTTCCACCAGCGCGGCGTTCTGCTGCGTCACCTCGTCCATCTGCGATACCGCCAGGGTGATCTGGTCGATGCCGCCGGCCTGCTCGGCCGAGGCCGCCGAGATTTCGCCCATGATGTCGGCCACGCGCTGCACCGAGGTCACGATTTCCTGCATGGTCTGGCCGGCGGCCGTGACGTGGGCCGAGCCCGACGCCACGGTGTCCACCGAGGTTTCGATCAGGGTCTTGATTTCCTTGGCTGCCTGAGCCGCCCGCTGGGCCAGCGTGCGGACTTCGCCGGCGACGACCGCGAAGCCCTTGCCCTGTTCGCCGGCGCGCGCGGCTTCCACGGCGGCGTTCAGGGCCAGGATATTCGTCTGGAAGGCGATGCCGTCGATGACCGAAACGATGTCGGCGATGCGTTTCGAGCTGTCCGAAATGCCCTGCATGGTCTGGACCACCTGGCCCACGGTCTGCCCGCCGCGTTGCGCCACTTCCATGCTGACGGCCGCGAGCTGGTTGGCCTGGGCGGCGTTGTCGGCGTTCTGCTTCACCGTGGCCGCCAGCTGTTCCATGGTGGCGGCGGTCTGCTCCAGCGCGGCGGCCTGTTCTTCCGTGCGGCTGGACAGGTTGGCGTTGCCGGCGGCGATCTCGGCCGAGCCGATGTTGATCTCGTCCACGCCCTGGCGCACCGTTGAAACGGTGCGGGTCAGACCCTCCTGCATGCGCTTGAGCGCCGCGAACAGGGCGCCGATTTCATTGTTGGAACGGGTTTCCACCCGACTGGTAAGGTCGCCGCCCGCGATGCGGTCGAAGTGCATGCCGGCTTCCCGCAGCGGCAGCAGCACGCCGCGGCGGATGAAGGCCCAGCACAACGCGGCCAGCAGCAGGGCGGTGGACAGCAGGGCGATGGCCGAAATCCGGGCCGAGGCGTAGGTCCGCTGCGAGCTGTCGAGCACCGCGTCGCTGCGCTCGGCCACCCGGCCCAGGAAGGCCTGCATGTCCTTGGTGAAGCCTTCATCGATCTGGCGCAGCTTGCGCTGCCCTTCCTGGTAGCGAGGGACGGCGTTTTCCTTCAGCGCGGAATACTGCGCATCCAGGGCGGCGGCGTATTCGCTGAACCGGGCCTGCAGCGTTTGCGCCAGTTGTTGTCCGCGCTCGGTCTTGGGCACGGCCATATACCTGGCATAGCGTTCACGCGCCATTTGCAATTGGCTGTTGGCGGTCTGGAGGAATATCGCCGCCTGATCCGCGGAACCGGATTGCAGCTCGGATATGGTCGCATCCAAGGCCAGGCGGGTGCGCAGCAGGGCGCCGTTCGCTTCATACAACGGGTCGACCTGGTGCACGGCGACATTATTCAGGTCTTCTATTTCCGCGACGCTGCGCTGGGCATTAATCCAGCCCAGCCCGCAAGCGAGCGCCAAGGCAGTAACGAAGCAGAACAGCACCAGCAGCATTCCGGTACGGACTTTCAGTTTTTCCAGCATGAGATAGCTCCTCGGTCTTGAACGCGACCCATCGCGCGCCGGGAAATTCCCCCGCCCGGACAGCGCCATGGGAGGCGGATGTCGCGCCGAATGACTGCGATGCATCCGCCGGACTGCAACACGCACAATCAATCGTTCTCGCGGTGAGTTTTTGGAAGAAACTCCGCGACCCCGTTTTAGTAATAAAGAGAAGCGCCGGTTGAAATGCCGGTTGTTTTTAATTGTTCATTAATAAAGCAACTTTCCGGTTATACCTTCTTTGGGCATTTTGACTACGGTTTTTTACACACGCGCGGCTATCAAAAACCGTGTCGATATTGGGCAGTATCTTTTATGCAACGAACGATTTATTCGTAATAAACAGCGGGTGAAGACGGTGGGAATGGGCGGAGGGTCGAAAGCGGCGCGCAGGCGGGCGCGGTCATCCTGAAATGGCAGTCTGCCCCGGGCACCGCAGTGTTGGCGGATGGATGCAGCTGGAGCGGAAAGCTCGCGCAAAGCCTGGAGAGTTCTTGGTGTTTGTCAGCTGGCACAGCCCGCATCTGGCGGTTTCTTGCGTGGAAACGCCGGTTTCTCGCGGGTTACGGCGGCGAAATGCGCGGAAAACGACGGTTTTTCCGGCGGCTTGCAATTCGTCCGAACTTTGACCACAATATGACCTTGATTGCCCCGGTTCCGACCCGAGCCGGGGTTTTGTTTTGGTCGCAGCCCGCCGCCTCGCCGGCCGGCCGATCAGAGCGGGCAAAGGGGAAACCGATCGGGTTCAGCCTTGCGCCTTCCCTGATCCCGCCGTCCCGCAACAGTCGCCACGCAGCAACGGCGGCGCGAGAGACAGGCCTACGGCCTTCACACCGAGAACGCTCCGTCGGGGGCGTTTTCTACTTTTGTTTGGGAAACGACATGTCTGCCATTCCTTTGACCGTGCGCGGGGCCGAGCGCTTGCAAGAAGAGCTCCAGCGGCTGAAAACCGTGGAACGTCCTGCCGTTATCAACGCCATCGCTGAAGCGCGTGCGCAAGGCGATCTGTCGGAAAATGCCGAATACGACGCCGCGCGCGAGCGTCAGGGCTTTATCGAGGGCCGCATTGCCGAGCTTGAAGGCACGCTGTCCAACGCTCACCTGATCGACCCGTCCTCGCTGGACGCGGAAGGCCGGGCGGTATTTGGCGCCACCGTCGATATCGAAGACCTGGATTCGGGCGACCGCCTGACCTACCAGATCGTCGGCGACGTGGAAGCCGACATCAAGTCGAATCTGATCTCCGTGTCGAGCCCCGTGGCCCGCGCGCTGATCGGCAAGAGCGAAGGCGACGTCGTCGAGGTCCTGGCCCCGGCCGGCGTGCGCGAGTATGAAGTCCTGGGCGTGCGTTACATCTGACGCAGCTGCCCATTTAGCTGTAGACCATCAAAACACCATAGGTTGAACTTCACGTTCATCGGCAATCCGCGATAACATGCGGACCGCTTATGGTGGATCGGGCGCGTAATGCGCCCGTTTTTGTTGCCGCGGGTTCCTCGTCCGACCCGACCCCGGTGTTGGATGGCGCTGCGCCCAGGGCTACTTCGTCGCGGGGCGGTCCCGAGACGAAAAAAAGCCCCCTGGCGGGGGCAGTCCCGGCGCAAACAGGCGCTGCGCCGGATGGTTTTGCTTGTTCCGGACTCAGCGCTTGGACGACGAGCGGCGGCTGGTGCCGCTGCGGGCTCCGGCGCGCAGGCTGAGCGCGCTGCCCGCGCGGCGCGGAATCGCGTGGGCGCTGCCGGATGCCTTGCGGGTGCTCGGGCGCATGGGCTTGCCGTTCTTGTTGAGCTCGCTGGCCGGGACGCGCGCCGGCTTGGCCGGGGCTTCGTCCGGGTCGGCCCGGCGCGCCGGGCGCTTGGACAGCGTCTTGCCTTCGGCGGCGAGCTTCTTGGGCGTATGCGGCTCGGAGGCGCGGCGCTTGGCGGGACGTTCGGGCTCCAGGGCGGCCAGTGCGGCGGGCTTGATGTTGCCCGGCAGCTGGCGGAACAGGATCAGCGTCTTGCCCAGGTGGTGTACCGGGGCGCAGGACAGCTTGTCGCAGATTTCCGACAGCATGGCCTCGCGCGCCTCGCGATCGTCACCGCCGGCGCGGACCTTGATCAGGCCATGGGAAGTCAGCGCCCGGTCGATTTCCTTGAGCACGGCCTCGGTCAGGCCGTTGTCGCCGATCAGGACGACGGGGCGCAGGGGGTGAGCGGCGGACCGAAGGTCGCTGCGCTCGCGAGAGGTAAGTTCTAATATAGGCATGCGTGGAATTGTACGGTAATGGCCAAAAATAAATTCTCCAAAGACTGGATTCACCAGCACATCAACGATCCCTATGTGAAGCTGGCGCAACAGAAGGGCTATCGGGCCCGGGCGGCGTTCAAGCTCATAGAGATCCTGGACACCGAAAAGCTGATGCGCCGCGGCGACCTGGTGGTCGACCTGGGCTCGGCGCCCGGCAGCTGGTCCCAGGTCGCGCGCGAGCGCCTGGCGGGGCCGGGCGGGATCGTGGACGGGCGCATCATCGCCCTGGACATCCTGCCCATGGAGCCCGTGGCGGGGGTGGAATTCATCCAGGGCGACTTCCGCGAGGACGAAGTCCTGAAACAATTGGAGGAAATGGTGGGATCCCGCGCCGTGGATCTTGTTATTTCCGACATGGCCCCCAACTTGTCCGGGGTAGGCATCGCGGACGCCGCGCGCATCCAGCATGTCTGCGAGCTGGCGATGGAGTTTTCCTGCGCCCATCTCAAGCCCAACGGGGTGTTGATAGTCAAGGCTTTCCACGGCAGCGGCTTTTCGCAGATCGTGCAGTCCTTCAAGCAGCGCTTCAAGCGGGTGGTCGAGCGCAAGCCGAAGGCGTCCCGGGACAAGTCCTCGGAAACCTTTCTGGTCGCCCGTGATCTGAAGTAGCCCTGCCGGAGCCTGGCGCTCCGGCGCCACAAAACCACGGCCAGCCCCTGGACTGGCCAGCGAGACAGCGACCGGAAAAACCTCGAATCAGACGTAACCCTACGGCTCCCAGGCCTCCCAGGACGCAACGCAGTCCGTCAGGGTAGAATGGGCTATTGACATACTTGTGACTGTGCCATACGCGGGTGCGCAGTCGCCGGTCGGAATCGAAAGCAGGAGATCGACCTTGAACAACTCATTTTCGAAAGTCGCTGTCTGGATGGTGATAGCCCTTGTGCTGTTCACCGTCTTCAAGCAGTTTGACGGACGCGCCCAGACCCAGGACGGCGTGACCTACACGCAGTTCATGGACGACGCCAAGGCGGGACGCATCCGCAAGGTGGACGTGCAGGGTGGTCCTGGCGGCGACGTGCTGTACGTCACCCCGGACGCCGGTCGCGCCTACACGCTGACCTCGCCGGGCGACCTCTGGATGGTCTCCGACCTGCTGAAGTACGGCGTGCAGGTGTCGGGCAAGCCGCGCGAAGAGCAGTCGCTGCTGATGAGCATCTTCGTGTCCTGGTTCCCCATGCTGCTGCTGATCGGCGTCTGGGTGTTCTTCATGCGCCAGATGCAGGGCGGCGGTCGTGGCGGCGCGTTCAGCTTCGGCAAGTCGCGCGCCCGCATGCTTGACGAGAACACCAACCAGATCACCTTCGTGGACGTGGCCGGCTGCGACGAAGCCAAGGAAGACGTTCAGGAACTGGTCGACTTCCTGCGCGACCCGAGCAAGTTCCAGAAGCTGGGCGGTCGCATTCCGCGCGGCGTGCTGATGGTCGGCTCGCCCGGTACCGGCAAGACGCTGCTGGCCAAGGCCATCGCCGGCGAGGCCAAGGTGCCGTTCTTCAGCATCTCGGGTTCCGACTTCGTTGAAATGTTCGTCGGCGTGGGCGCGGCCCGCGTGCGCGACATGTTCGAGAACGCCAAGAAGCACGCGCCCTGCATCATCTTCATCGACGAAATCGACGCGGTCGGCCGCCAGCGTGGCGCCGGCCTGGGCGGCGGCAACGACGAACGCGAGCAGACCCTGAACCAGATGCTGGTCGAGATGGACGGCTTCGAGTCGGGCCAGGGCGTCATCGTGATCGCCGCGACCAACCGTCCCGACGTGCTCGACCCGGCGCTGCTGCGTCCGGGCCGCTTCGACCGCCAGGTCGTGGTGCCGCTGCCCGATATCCGCGGCCGCGAGCAGATCCTGAAGGTCCACATGCGCAAGGTTCCGCTGTCGCCGAACGTCGACGCGACCGTCCTGGCGCGCGGCACGCCGGGCTTCTCCGGCGCCGACCTGGCCAACCTGGTCAACGAGGCCGCCCTGTTCGCCGCCCGCCGCAATGGCCGCACGGTCGACATGTCCGACTTCGAAAAGGCCAAGGACAAGATCATCATGGGCGCGGAACGCCGCTCCATCGTGATGCCCGAAGAGGAACGCAAGAACACCGCGTACCACGAGTCCGGCCACGCGATCGTCGCCCGCCTGCTGCCCAAGACCGACCCGGTCCACAAGGTCACCATCATCCCGCGCGGCCGCGCGCTGGGCGTGACCATGCAGCTGCCTGAGACCGACCGCTACAGCATGGACAAGGGCCGCCTGCTGTCCACCATCGCCGTGCTGTTCGGCGGCCGCATCGCCGAAGAAATCTTCATGGACCAGATGACGACGGGCGCCTCGAACGACTTCGAACGCGCCACCGCCATCGCCCGCGACATCGTCACGCGCTACGGCATGACCGACGAGCTGGGCCCCATGGTCTATGCCGAGAACGAAGGCGAAGTGTTCCTGGGCCGCAGCGTCACCAAGACCACGCACATGTCCGAAGCCACCATGCAGAAGGTGGACACCGAGATCCGCCGCATCATCGACGAGCAGTACAGCGTCGCGCGCAAGATCCTGGAAGACAACCGCGACAAGGTCGAAGTGATGACCTCGGCGCTGCTCGAATGGGAAACCATCGACGCCGACCAGATCAACGACATCATCGAGGGCCGCCCGCCGCGTCCCCCGAAGACGCCGCAGGGCCCGTCCGACACCTCCGACACGCCGCCCACCGGGCTGGCCGCCGGCGGCAACACGGCAGCCGCCGTCTGAGGTTTGCCATACTGAGTCATGGCGAATAACTTTCTTTGCGGGCGCTTCGAGTTCGATCTCGAGCGCCCGCTTGTCATGGGTATCGTCAATGTCACACCGGATTCCTTTTCCGATGGCGGCCGGCATGACGACACCGACTCGGCGGTGGCGCACGCGCGCGGCCTGATCGCCGAAGGTGCGCACATCCTGGACCTGGGCGGGGAATCCACCCGCCCCGGCGCCGAGCCCGTCTCGGCCGCCGACGAGCTGGCGCGCCTGCTGCCGGTGATCGAGGCGCTGCGCGATTGCGGCGTGCCCCTGTCGATCGACACCTTCAAGCCCGAAGTCATGCGCGCCGTGCTGGATGCCGGCGCCGACATGATCAACGACATCTACGGCTTCCGGCAGCCCGGCGCCATCGAGGCGGTGGCGCAGTCGCGCTGCGGGTTGTGCGTGATGCACATGAAGGGCGAGCCGCGCACCATGCAGGCCAGCCCGCCCGAGTACACCGACCTGATCGGCGAGATCGGCCTGTTCCTGGGATCGCGCGCGCAGAAGCTGCGCGCCGCCTGGGTGGACCCCCGCCGCATCGTGCTGGATCCGGGCTTCGGCTTCGGCAAGACGGCGGACCAGAACTTCCAACTGCTGCGCCGGTTGTCCAGCCTGCGCAGTTCCAGCTATCCGCTGCTGATCGGCCTGTCGCGCAAGAACATGATCGGGCAGGCCACCGGCCGGTCCGTCGACGACCGGCTGCCTGGCAGCATTGCCGCCGCCCTGGCCTGCGTGGCGCGTGGCGCGTCCATCGTGCGGGTGCACGATGTGGCCGCCACGGTCGACGCGCTGAAGGTCTGGCAGGCGGCTGAACAAGGAGCAATTTGTTCATGATTCGACGCAAGTATTTTGGTACCGACGGGGTTCGCGGCGAAGTCGGCGGCCCGGTGATCAACGCGGAATTCGCGCTGCGCCTGGGTTACGCCGCCGGGCGCGTGCTGGCCCGTGAACACGCGGTGCGCGGCGGCAGCCGCCCGCAGGTGGTGATCGGCAAGGACACGCGCATCTCGGGCTACATGCTGGAATCCGCCCTGGAAGCCGGGCTGTCGGCGGCGGGCATCGACGTGCTGCTGGCCGGTCCCATCCCGACGCCGGCCGTCGCCTACCTGACCCGTGCGCTGCGCCTGGTGGCGGGCATCGTCATCAGCGCCTCGCACAATCCCTACCAGGACAACGGCATCAAGTTCTTCTCGGCGCAGGGCATGAAGCTGCCCGACGACATCGAGGCCGATATCGAGGCCGCGCTGGACGAGCCGCTGGGCTGTGTCGGGTCCGAGGGGTTGGGCCGCGCCCGCCGCATGTCCGACGCGCAGGGCCGCTACATCGAATTCTGCAAGAGCACCTTCCCCAACGACCTGGACCTGAACGGCATGTCCATCGTGGTCGACGCCGCCCACGGCGCCGCCTACAACATCGCGCCGCACGTGTTCCGCGAGCTGGGCGCCGAGGTGCACGCCATCGGCGTGCATCCGGACGGCTTCAACATCAACAAGGGCGTGGGCGCGCTGCATCCCGAGCTGCTGGCGCGCGAGGTGCAGGCCCGTGGCGCCCAGGTCGGCATCGCGCTGGACGGCGACGCCGATCGCCTGCAGATGGTCGATGGCGACGGCCGCATCTACAACGGCGATGAACTCCTGTACGCCATCGTGCGCGAGCGCATGCAGCGCGGCAAGGTCGACGGCGTTGTTGGCACCCTGATGACCAACTTCGGTTTCGAGCGCGAGATGCAGCGCCTGGGCGTGGGCTTCGAGCGCGCCAACGTCGGCGACCGCTATGTGCTGGAGCAGATGCAGAATCGCGGCTGGCTCTATGGCGGCGAAAGCTCCGGCCACCTGCTGTGCCTGGACTGCCATACGACGGGCGACGGCATCATCGCCGCCTTGCAGGTGCTGACCGCGCTGCGCCGCAACCAGGCCACCATGTCCGAATGGCTGGGCGAGCTGCGCATGTATCCGCAGAAGATGATCAACGTGCCGCTGGCGCCGGGTCAGGACTGGAAGACCCATGCCGGCCTGTCGGCCGCGCGCCAGTCGGTCGAGGCCGAGCTTGCGGGCCGTGGCCGGATCCTGATCCGCGCCTCGGGCACCGAGCCCAAGCTGCGCCTGATGGTGGAAGCCGAAGACGAGGCGCTGGCCGTGTCCAGCGCCGAGAAGCTCGCGGCCAGCCTGGGGTGATTCCGCTCGGGCGCCCGGGCAGGGCCATCCGCCGCATGACGGCGGGTGGCCCTTCTTTGTTGTTTCCGCGTATTGATTTGTAAAGTTTTGTTGAGCTTTGCGGAAATACCGTCTATCTGCTCCGAACTAAACTTCATAGTCACGTAACATATTGGTCAAGTCTTTGACATACAGGGCGTCCAAACTGACCGGACTCTCTAGGAGCTTCGCGCAATGCTGGAACTAGCACGCATCAACCCAAGCCGTAATGCCGCCGAACCGTGGACGGGCCCCGCCCCCAAGGTGCTGGTGGTCGGCCTGGCGCGCACGGCAGACGAAATCGAGCAGATCCAACGTCTGCGCTACGACGTCTTCACAGAGGATATGGGCGCGGTCTTTCCCGATGCCCAGGACGGTGTCGAGCATGATCGCTTCGACCCGTTTTGCGAACATCTGATGGTTCGCGAACTCGACACCGGCCGTGTGGTGGGTACATACCGCATCCTGACCCCGGAAAAAGCCCGGGAGGCCGGCGGCTACTACTCCGAATCCGAATTCGATCTCTCGGGCCTGGGTCCGATCCGCGACGAGCTGGTGGAAGTCGGCCGCTCGTGCACGCACGCCGACTATCGCAACGGCACCGTCATCATGCTGCTGTGGTCCGGCCTGGCCGAGTACCTGCGCCGTGGCGGCTACCAGTACGTGCTGGGCTGCGCCAGCGTCAGCCTGCGCGACGACGGCGTCACCGCCGCCGAAGTGTGGCGCACCATCTCCAAGCAGCTGCCGCAGGGCGATGAGCCGTATGTCGAGCCGCTGCACCGCTACCCGGTGGAAAAGCTCAATAGCACGCTGCCGGCCCGCGTGCCGCCGCTGATCAAGGGCTACCTGAAACTGGGCGCGCGCGTCTGCGGCCAGCCCGCCTGGGATCCGGATTTCAACGCCGCCGACTTCCCGGTGCTGCTGAAGATGGACGGCATGGACGAGCGCTATCGCCGCCACTTCGGCCTCGATCAACCCGCCCCGACCGGGCAGCGCTGATCATGCGCCGCCTGTTCCGTCGTATGAAGATCAAACTGATACGGCGGGCCACGCGGCCTTTGCGTCAGGAATTGCGGCGTCTGGAAAGGCAGACGGACTTGTCGCCTTTTTGATCCGCTTGAAAAAAAAAGCCAGCGTGCCGCGCAAGCGCCACGCTGGTTTTTTTCATAGGCTGGCCGGCGGTTCCGGGCTCGCCCGATCCTTCGCGTTCAAGAATGGAAAAGAAACGCCCCCAAGACCGGGGGCGTCGGAAGCGCGAAGCCGGGCGCCGTCGCCGTCAGAACTCCAGCACCTGGAACGAAAAGCCCACCTTGGACCATTCGGCTTCCTCGGCGCGCAGCGTGAAATCGCTGAGAGGGTGCTGGGCCAGCCATTCCTTGTTCACGCGCACGACGATGGAGTCGCCGCGCACCGACGCGGTCAGCGGCAGCGGCTCGATCTCGCCGCGGCGGCGGAACAGCAGCACGGCCAGGCGCAGGCTGAGGATGGCGGTCCATTGGGCGTGGTTGCGCACCAGCGGCTCCAGCTTGCTCAGCTTACCCTGGTGGCCCAGCGCCAGCAGCGCCAGCAGCTGCTGGTCGGCGCGCGAGAAGCCCGGCATGTCGGCGTTTTCCAGCACGTAGGCAGTGTGCTTGTGGTACGCGTTGTGCGCGATCGACAGGCCCACTTCATGCAGGTCGGCGGCCCAGCCCAGCGCGGTGCGCAGCTCGGCGCGTTCGGCGCCTTCGGGCATCATGGCGTCGAACAGCGAGAGCGCGGCGTGATGCACGCGGCGGGCCTGGTTCGCGTCCACGTGATAGCGCTTCATGAACTGACGCACGGATTCGTCGCGCTTGTCGTGCTCGACGTCGCGGCCCAGCAGGTCGTACAGCACGCCCAGCCGCAGTGCGCCGTCGCCCGTGTGCATGACCTCGATGCCCAGCTCGTCGAACAGCGCGCTCATGATGGCCAGCCCGCCGGGCAGCACGTCGGCGCGCTCGACCTTGATGCCGGGCAATTCCGACGGCACGACGCGCCCGGCGCGGACGATGCGATCCTTCAGCTTGGACAGGCCGGCGCGCGTGATGCCGCGGTCGGACATGCCTCCTTCGGTCAGGATGGCGAACAGCGCCTTGGCCGTGCCGGACGAGCCGTAGGCTTCCTTCCAGCCGGTCTTGCGGTACTGCTTGGCGATCACTTCGATCTCGCGGCGGGCGGCCAGCTCGGCCTGCTTCATCTGGTGCGCGTCGATCACGCCGTCCGAGAAGAACTGGCGGCTGTAGCTGACGCAGCCCATGTACAGCGAGGACATCAGCGTGGGCTCATGGCTCTTGCCGATGATGACCTCGGTCGAGCCGCCGCCGATGTCGATGACCAGGCGCTTGTTGGGCGAGGGGGGCAGGGTATGGACCACGCCCGAAAAGATCAGGCGGGCTTCTTCGCGGCCGGCGATGACTTCGATGGGAAAGCCCAGCGCGGCTTCGGCGCGGGGCAGGAAATCGCGGGTGTTGCGGGCGACGCGGAAGGTGTTCGTGGCCACCGCGCGCACGCGGTTGGGGTGGAAGCTGCGCAGGCGTTCGCCGAAGCGTTCCAGCACCGCGATGGCGCGTTCGATGGCCTCGTCGCCAAGGCGCTTTTCGGTGTCCAGTCCGGCGGCCAGCCGGACGGTTTCCTTGAGACGATCGATCTGATAGATCTGGGGCGTACCGTCTTGCTGGACGATGCGTCCGATGGAGAGGCGGAAGCTGTTGGACCCGAGGTCCACGGCGGCCAGAAGTTGATCCATGCGGCTCGTGATGATGGCTGTAAGAGTGGCCCGATTATAGATACCTCATGTGACAGTCCCCCCGGATTCGGGTTTTCTCTTATGGAACAGGGGCTTGGCGCGCGCAGGGCGACATCCATGCGTCCCGGTTTTGTCGTACCCTACGTTTGCAGCATGTGTCACGGAAACGTCACGATTTTGAAGTAAAACCTCACGCTCTCTTCATGTATGGAATCTGGTATGACCACACGCCCGCCCGCAGAGCCCTGGCTGCTGAATCGAGAGTTGTCGCTGCTCAAATTCAACGAACGCGTGCTGGCGATGGCGGAAAGTCCCACGACTCCCCTGCTGGAGCGTCTGCGCTACGTGTGCATCCTCAGCTCCAACCTGGACGAGTTCTTCGAGATCCGGATTTCCAGCCTCAAGGAGCAGCAGCGCCAGTCGCCCAACCTGGTCGGCCCGGACGGCATGACGCCGGACCAGGCTTTCGACAACGTGCAGCGCGCCGTCCATGAACTGGTGACGCGGCAGTACGCGCTGCTCAACGACGAAATCCTGCCGGCCATGCAGGCCGAGGGCATCGCCCTGCACCATGCCTCCGAGTGGAACCCGCAGCAGCAGGAATGGGCGCACGAGGTCTTCATCCGCGACGTGATGCCGCTCCTGACCCCTATCGGACTGGATCCGGCGCACCCGTTTCCGCGCGTCTACAACAAGAGCCTGAATTTCATCGTGTCGCTGTCCGGCGCCGACGCCTTCGGCCGCCAGGCGTCGATCGCCGTGGTGCAGGCGCCGCGCGCGCTGCCGCGCCTGATCAAGATGCCGCCCGAGCTGTCCGGCCATCCGGAAGGCTACATCCTGCTGACTTCGCTGCTGCGCGCCTTCGTGGGCGAGCTGTTCCCCGGCCTGGAGATGCTGGGCTGCTACCAGTGGCGCGTCACGCGCAACAGCGACCTGTTCGTGGACGAGGAAGAAGTCACCAATCTGCGCCATGCCTTGCAGGGCGAGCTGTCGCAGCGCAATTTCGGCGCCGCCGTGCGGCTCGAGATCGACAAGATGACGCCGCCCGAGCTGGAGACCTTCCTGCAGCGCGAGTTCTCGCTCAAGCCCGAGGACACCTACCGCGTGCCCGGGCCGGTGAACCTGTCGCGCCTGATGCAGCTGTGCAATGCCAACACGCGTCCCGAGTTGCTGTTCCCCGACTACCGCGCGCCGGTGCAGGCGCCGTTCGACCGCGTCGGCGACAAGCCCGCCGAGCTGTTCGAGGCGGTGGCCGAGCAGGACCGGCTGCTGCACCATCCGTACCAGTCGTTCCAGCCCGTCATCGATTTCCTGACAGCCGCCGCGCTGGATCCGGACGTGATGGCGATCAAGCAGACCATCTACCGCACCGGCGAGGATTCCGAGCTGATGAAGATCCTGCTGGCCGCCGCTCGCGCCGGCAAGGAGGTGACGGTGGTGGTGGAGCTGATGGCGCGCTTCGACGAGCAGACCAATATCAACTGGGCCTCCAAGCTCGAGGAAGTGGGCGCGCACGTGGTCTACGGCGTGGTGGCGCACAAGACGCACGCCAAGATGGCCGTGGTGCTGCGCCGCGAAAAGGGCCGGCTGCGCCGCTACGCCCACCTGGGCACCGGCAATTACCATCCTCGTACCGCGCGCCTGTACACCGACTTCGGCCTGCTGACCGCCGATCCCAAGCTGTGCGAGGACATGGACAAGGTCTTCGCCCAGCTGACCGGGCTGGGCGCGCGCCGCGCGCTCAAGTCGCTGATGCAGTCGCCCTTCACCATGCACGAAGGCATGGTCGAGCTGATCCGCGCCGAGGCGCGCGCGGCCCGGGCCGGCAAGCGCGCGCGCATCATGGCCAAGATGAACTCGCTGCTGGAAGAGCAGATCATCGAAGAGCTGTACAAGGCCAGCCAGGCCGGCGTCAAGATCGACCTGATCGTGCGCGGCGTATGCGCGCTGCGCGCGGGCGTGCCGGGCCTGTCCGAGAACATCCGGGTGCGCTCCATCGTCGGGCGCTTCCTGGAGCATTCGCGTGTTTTCTATTTCTACGCCGACGGCGACGAGATCGTCTACCTGTCCTCGGCGGACTGGATGGACCGCAATTTCTTCCGCCGCGTCGAGATCGCCTTCCCGATCTACGACAAGACGCTCAAGAAGCGCGTCATCGACGAAGCCTTCACCTACGCGCTGCGCGACAACCAGCTGTCCTGGCAGCAACTGCCCGACGGCGATTACGTCCGGGTGAAAAGCCGCGCAAAGCCCTTCAACGTGCACCAGTACCTGATGCAGAAGCTGGGCGCGTAG
>NZ_JCBANH010000073.1:0-33256 GCF_059760925.1 Achromobacter sp. 1011791174 | reverse complement strand
CCCCGGGCCGGCGGGACAGCCCGCCGGATCAGGGAATGAAGCCGCGATTCGCGGCCGCGCTCAGGAAATGTCCTGGCCCACGTGCGCCGCGATGATCTTCTGCAGGCGCTTGACGTCGCGCGCCTCGAGCGCGTCGACCATGTCGAAATGTTCGCGCGCGGACATCTCGATGCGCGCGCGCGTCACCCATTCCTTGGCCGGCGCCGCCGGCCCGCGCGCGCGGGTTTCCTGGATCAGCGCGACCAGTTCGCGGTTGCTGCACAGGTCGTACAGCGCCGCGTGGAAGGCCAGGTTGACCTCGTACTGTTCCAGCAGCGTGCCGTCCTGCAGCAACTTGGCGAAGCGCTCGGCCAGCGCGCGCAGCGCGCGCACCTTGGCGCTGGTGACGTTGGGCATCAGGTCGGCCGCCGCGCCGGTCTCGAGCAGGATGCGGATGTCGCGGATCTGCCCGTGCACGTCCGGATCCATGGCATACACGTGGTAGCCCCGGTTCGGGATGTGCGCGATCAGGCGCTTGGCCGTGAGCTGGTCCAGCGCCCGGCGCACTTCCAGGCGCGTGCAATCGTAGCGCTCCTGCAGATCGATCTGTTTCAGCCAGGCGCCGGCCCCGTACACGCCCGACTGGATGTCGTGGGCGATACGGTCGACCAGGCCCGGCTGCGTCGCCGCCGCTTTCGGCATGGACCACTCCCGAGAATCAAATCCAAAGCGCGTATTTTATGCACACTCCCCGCCGGACATCGATCCCCGTTTCCCCCGTCAGGCCCGGGCCGCCGCCGGTTCGTCCAGCCGCCAGCGCAGGCGCACGCCGCCCGACGGGGTGGACTCCAGCGCCGGGATCGCGGACAGCAGCTTGCGGGTGTAGTCCTCGCACGGCCGGTCGAATACCTCGTCGCGCGCGCCCTGCTCGACGATGGCGCCGTCGCGCATGACCACCACGCGATCGGCCACCTGCTCCACCACGCCCAGGTCGTGGCTGATGAACAGGCAGGAAAAGCCGTGCCGCGCCTGCAGGTCGGCGAACAGGTCCAGCACCTGCGCCCGCACCGTCACGTCCAGCGCCGACACCGGTTCGTCCGCGATCACGAAGGCCGGCCGCCGCACCACCGCCCGCGCGATCGCCACGCGCTGGCGCTGGCCGCCCGACAGCTCGTGCGGATAGCGACCGGCGTATTCCGAGCCCAGGCCGACCTCGGCCAGCACCTCGTCCACGCGCCGGCGCTTGTCCTGGGCGGACAGGCCGCCCAGCATGCGCAGCCCTTCGCCCACCAGTTCGCCGATGGTCATGCGCGGATCCAGCGAGGAATACGGATCCTGGAACACCATCTGGCAATTGAGCCGGTAGTCGCGCCAGCTCGCGGCGCGCCGGTCCACCGCCGCCCCGCGAAACAGGATCTGGCCGGACGACGGCGCCAGCAGCCCGGCGATGGCGCGGCCCAGCGTGGTCTTGCCCGAGCCGGACCCGCCCACCACCGCCACCACCTCGCGCGGCCGCACCTGCAGGTCGATGCCATGCAACGCGCGCTTGGCGCCGGTGCGCGAGAACAGGCGCTGGCGGCCGGCGTAGTCGATCACCAGATTCCTGACCTCGACGATGGGCGCCTCCCGGTTGACCGCCCGCGCCGGCTGCCGGCGCGGCATCGCATCCAGCAGCTTGCGCGTGTAGGGATGGGCGGGCCGCTCCAGGATGGCGGCCGTGGCGCCCTCCTCCAGCACGCGCCCGTGCTGCATCACCACCATGCGTTCGGTGTAGCGCGCCACCATGGGCAGGTCGTGGCTGATCATCAGCACGGCCGTGCGATGCTCGCGGGTCAGCGCCACCATCAGTTCCAGCACATCGCGCTGCACCACCGCATCCAGCGCCGTCGTCGGCTCATCGGCGATCAGCAGCGCAGGCTCCAGCAGCATCACCGAGGCCAGCATCATGCGCTGGCGCATACCGCCGGAGAATTCATGCGGCCAGGCCTGGACCGCCGCCTTGGGATCGCGTATGCCCACGCGCGCCAGCATGTCCAGCACCCGTTCGCGCCGCTCGGCCGCGCCCAGGCGGTCACGATGCAGCTTCAGACCTTCCTCCAGCTGGCGACCGATGGACATGGACGGGTTGAGCGAAGTCATCGGCTCCTGGAACACCATGCCGATGCGCGCCCCGCGCAGCCCGCGCAGTGCGGCGGCGCTGGCGCGCGGCACGTCCACGCCCTCGAACAGGATCGAACCGCCCGCCACCTTGAGGGGCGAGGGCGTCAGCCCCATGATGGCGCGCGCCGCCTGGGTCTTGCCACTGCCGGACTCGCCGACGATGCCGACCATCTCGCCCGGCGCGACCGAGAAGGACACGTCGCTGACGATCTCGCGCCCGCCGGCGCCCACGGTCAGGGTCAGCCCCGACACCGATACCAGTGCGCTCATTGCACGCCCCTCATGCGCGGATCGAAACGGTCCCGCACCGCGTCGCCCAGCAGGTTGATGCCCAGCAGCGCCAGCGCGATGGACAGCCCCGGGAAGATGGACAGGTAGGACGCCTGCGCCATGAACGGCCTTGCGGCGGCCAGCATGTTGCCCCAGGTCGGCGCGGGCGGCGGCACACCCAGGCCCAGGAAGGACAGCGCGCTCTCGGCCAGGATGACCCAGCCGAACATGGACGTGGCCAGCACCGTCAGCGGCGCGATGCAGTTCGGCAGCACGTGGCGCCACATCGTGTACAGCTCGGAATTGCCCAGCACGCGCGAGGATTCGATGAATTCCTTTTCGCGCAGGGACAGCACGGTGCCGCGCACGATGCGCGTGACCGACGGCGTGTACGCCAGGCCCAGCGCCAGGATGATGCCGTACTTGTTGGCCCCCACCACCGCCAGCAGTCCCAGCGCCAGCAGCAGGCCCGGAAAGGCCAGCAGGGCGTTGTTGAAGGCCATGATGATGCGGTCGGTCCAGCCGCGCACGAAACCGGTCAGCGTGCCTATCAGCGTGCCGGCGACGATGGCGAAGCTCACCGTCAGCAGGCTGATCCAGACGCTGCTGCTGGCGCCCGCCAGGAGGCGCGACAGCTCGTCGCGCCCGAACTCGTCGGTGCCGAGCAGGAAGCCGCCGCCGGGCGGCTTGAGCCGCGCGGCGAAATTGATCTTCAGCGGATCGTGCGGCGTCCACAGTTCCCCCATGACGGCGGCCACGAGCATCACGCCGACGATCAGGCCGCCGATCAGCGCGTTGGCTGGAATCTTCTTTTTCATTCGGCGGTCACTCTCGGGTCGAAAATGGGATAGCACAGGTCGATCAGCAGGTTCACCACCACATAGACCACGCCCACGAACAGCAGGCAGCCCTGGATCACCGGATAGTCGCGGGCAAAGATCGCGTCCACCAGCAGCCGGCCCAGGCCGGGAATGGTGAACACGGTTTCCACCACGGCGATGCCGCCCAGCAGATTGCCCAGCACCAGCCCGATCAGCGTCCAGGTCGGGCCAAAGGCGTTGCGGAACGCGTGGCGCATCAGCACCGCCGATTCCGGCAGGCCCTTGGCGCGCGCGTGCGTGATGTAGTCCAGCCGCAGCACTTCCAGCGTGCTGGCCCGCGCCATGCGCAGGAGCACGCCGATCTCGTGCAGGAACAGCGTGGCGATGGGCATGATCAGATACAGCAGCCCCGCCTTCCAGTCCTCGCCGACGGACACATAGCCGACCACCGGCAGCCATTGCAGCTTGAGGCCGAACAGGATCAGCATCAGCAGGCCGAGCCAGAACGTGGGGATGGACACCAGCAGCGTGGCCGTCGACACCAGCGCCAGGTCGGCGGCCTGGTTCTGCTTCCAGGCGGCGATCATGCCGGCCGGCACCGCCACCAGCGCGGCCAGGATCACGGCCACCACCACCACGCGGCCGCTGACCAGGAAGCGGTCCCATACCAGCGACAGCACGGGCTGGCCGGTATTGATCGACGATCCCAGGTCGCCGTGCAGCATGTTCGAGAACCAGATGCCGAACTGGGCGGCCCAGGTCTGGTCCAGTCCCAGCCGCGCCCGCAGGTCGGCCAGCGCGGCCGGCGTGGCCAGGTCGCCCAGCAGCAGCTGGGCGGGGTCGCCGGGAATCAGGCGGATCATCACGAACACCGCCACCGCCACGATCAGCAGCGTGGGCACGGCCATCAAGATCCGGGACAGCGCAAAACGCAGCATGGCTCGCTCCTCTCAGTTCCGCCGGCCGGCGACGACCCGGACGCACCGGACAGATCCGGCCTTATTCATTGCGCAGCCGGCGCAGCGTGGCAGCCAGGAAATCCTGCACCTGCGGCACGCACTTCAGGCCGTCGTGCGGCACGTTGTCCACCAGGTCCAGCACCGCGTGCACGCCGGCCGCCTCGAACGAGCGGCGCAGCGACTCCAGCCGTTTCGGACGGGTCAGCCCGGCCGAGTTCGCGCCCGGCATGTGGAACTTGCCGCCCTCGCGATGCGTGATCTCCCAGGTCTCCAGGTCGGCCTTGCCCACGATCATGTGCACGGCCACCTTGCGCAGCGCCTCGGCGTCGACAGCCTTGCCGAAGCGCGCCTGCGCATCGCGCACGCCGACCCACCAATCCTGTTCGGGATCCAGCAGCGTGACCGAGCCCGGCGCGCCGATGGAAACGGCCCACAGCGTCTCGGGATGCAGCAGGGCGTAGCGGTTCACGAACTGGCCCCCGCCCGAGTAGCCGAACAGGCCGAAGCGCTCGAAGCGCCGGCCGAACTTCTCGCCGACCTCGGCCACCATGTCCTGCAGCACGTGGTCGTAGCGGATCCCGCCTTCATGCAACTGCTTGAAGCCGTCGCGGTTGCCATCGCCCAGCACGCCCACCGGAAACAACGGGCACAGCACGATGCAGTCGTTCCAGCGCGCGAACTCGGCGAAGGCGTCGCGGTACTCGACGAAGGCGCGGCCGGTGCCGTGCATGACCACCACCAGCTCCACCGGATGGCGCGCGCTGTCGATATGCGGCGGCACGTACATGCAGTACGAGAAGCGCGGATCGCTGCGGGCCGCGAAGATGGTGCTGTGCCCCAGGTCATAGATGGCCCGGGCGCGGGCATGGTCGGAAGGAACGGCGGTAGCTGCGCTGGACTGCATGGCTCTCTCGGTTGGCCGGCGGCGAAGGCCGCCGTCCGCGATGGCGCGGAAATTATGAAACATAAATTGGCGCCAATTTTAGGAATGAGCAAACCCGTCCCACAAGGCTGGGAAATCCCTAGGTAGAACAAGAATCGGGAAAAGGACGGGGATCGGGGCCAGGCGCCCGCTGCCGGGCGGCCCGCGCTCAGTCGAGCTTGTAGCTCTTGAGGTGGATGCTGGTCTCGGTGGCGGAGATCGCCTTGATGAGCCGGACGCGGTCCAGCGCCTGGGACATTTCCTCGATATTGGCCACGCTCAGCTCGGCCAGCAGGTCCCAGCGGCCATTGGTGTCATGCAGGCCCACCACGGCGGGGTCGCCCAGCAGCAGGCTGACGACGCGGCGGGTTTCGTTGCCGTCCACGGCGATGCTCATCCAGGCGCCGATGCGGTTGGGCTCGGATTCCGGCCGCAGCCGCACCGTATAGCCCACGATGATGCCGGCATCTTCCAGGCGCGTGATGCGGTTGTTCACCGTGCCGCGCGAGACGCCCAGTTTCTTGGCCAGGGTGGCCACCGTGCTGCGGGCGTCGGCGCGCAACAGGCTGAGCAATTGTTGATCCAGTGTGTCCATTATTGTCATTTCGACAGGCGATTGGCGCCAATGTGAAATCTTATACGTGTTTTCCTGCCGAAATGGCAGCTTCCGGCTGACGCCGCCTTTGGTCAGAATTTTCATCAGTACAGAAGGAGACACCTCATGAGCACGCTGCTCACCACCAAAGACGTCGCCACGCTCATCGCGACGCGCACCCTGCCCCGCTGCCTGGAAGACCTGGCCGGACGCATCCGCGCCGACTTCCTGCGCTGGCCCGAATTCGAAAAATCCGCCCGCCTGGCCAGCCATTCCAAACAGGGCGTGATCGAACTCATGCCCGTGGCCGATGCCGATTTCTACAGTTTCAAATACGTCAATGGCCACCCGCAGAATCCGCATATCGGCCTGCCCACCGTCATGGCCCTGGGCGTGCTGGCCGACGTGGCCACCGGCATTCCCCTGCTGGTGTCGGAACTGACCCTGACCACCGCGCTGCGCACGGCCGCCATGTCCGCCGTGGCCGCGCAGGCGCTGGCCCGTCCCGGCGCGCGCAGCATGGCGCTGATCGGCAACGGCGCGCAAAGTGAATTCCAGGCCCTGGCCTTCCATCACCTGCTGGGCATCAACGACATCCGCGCCTACGACCTGGATCCCGCCGCCACCCGCAAGCTGGTCGCCAATCTGGCGCGGGTTCCCGGCCTGCGCCTGCGGCCCTGCGCCAGCGCGGCCGAGGCGACGCGCGGCGCCGACATCGTCACCACGGTCACGGCGGACAAGGCCTACGCCACCATCCTCACCGCCGACATGGTGGAAGACGGCATGCACCTGAACGCGGTCGGCGGCGACTGTCCCGGCAAGACCGAGCTGCACCGCGACGTGCTGCTGCGCGCCAGCACCTTCGTCGAATACGAGCCGCAGACCCGCATCGAAGGCGACATCCAGCAGATGCCCGCCGACTACCCCGTCACGGAACTGTGGCGCGTGCTGGCCGGACAGGCGCCGGGCCGCCGCGACGCCGGCGAGGTGACGCTGTTCGATTCCGTGGGCTTCGCGCTGGAAGACTATTCGGCGCTGCGCTACCTGGCCGACTCGGCGCGGGAGCTGGGCCTGGGCCAGCCGGCCGGACTGATACCCGATCTGGCCGACCCGCGCGATCTGTATGCGCTGGTCGAAGCCAGCCGGACGGTCGGGGTCCAGGGCGAAGTCGCGGTGCCGGCCCGCGACAGCCACGCGCTCTGCGCCTAGTCCGGCCGTCCGACCTCGGGATGCAGGGAGAACCTGCCAGCCACCTTGGCTGGCGGCCGCGCGGCCCTGGCATGCGCCATCCCGGGCCGTCGAGGCGCGTGCGAGGTGCCCACGCAATGACGTTCCAGTGCATTGCCGCACCGCAGGCGCCAGGAAGGCGCGCGATATACTCGGCCACCGCAAGCCAAGCCTCGACGGTGGGCCCGGCGCACAGCACGCACGTCCCGCGTGCCCGCCCCCGCCCGAGCGCACCGGCACACTCATGAATTTCGGATTGTCACGACAAGCCCATGCTGCAATGGCTCAGACGCAAACTGTCCCCATGGTCGCCGGAACATCAGCGCTCGGTCGCGAAGTTTCCCGGCCAGGCTGAACTCGACCCGCCATCTCCCGCCGACCTGGCCGCCATGGGCATGACGGTGGCCTTCTTTACCCGCGACAGCATTTACGAAACGGAAAAGAACCGGCTGGTCCGCTCCGCTGAAAGGCTCCAGCTTCCCGTCGACGCCCAGGCTATCGACACCACCGGATCCTGGGTGCGCAACGCCGCCATGAAGCCCGGCGTGCTGGTCGGCATGCGGCGCAAGCACCGCGGCCCCATGCTCTATGTGGACGTGGACGCGGTGTTCCATCGCAATCCCTGGCCCAGCCTGGCCGCGCTGGATTGCGACATCGCCGCGTACCACGAGCCCGACGGCCATCTGCTCAGCGGCACGCTGTACATCAACGACACGCCGGCGGCGGCCACCCTGCTGGATGAATGGGCGGCGGCTTGCGGCGCCAATCCCGATGAATGGGACCAGCTCGTGCTCGAACGCATCCTGGCCGAGGATGCCGCGCGCGCCGAACCGCGCTACCGCCAGGCGCGGCTGCCCGTCGCCTATTGCTGGATCTTCGACAAGATCGACAATGCGGCATCGGCGCAGGTCTACATCGAACACCTGCAGGCCAGCCGGGAGAGCCAGCCGCTCAAGGGCCTGTTCCGCAAGCCCGGCCGCAACGTGCGACGCCGCCGCGACCGGATCCACACGATAGAGAAGATCCTGTTCCCCGGCGCGCGCGGCCGCTGACAGGCGGTACGGGCGAGGCCTCGCGGATTGCCCTGATTTCCCATGGCGCGAGGCCGCGCCGTCCAGGTGCATCCTTGCGCATGCATTGCCTCGCAGCCGGTTCAGGCTTCGAGGCAGGCCTGCGCGGCCGATAGCGTCCGCAGGATGGCATGATGCAACGCATCGGCCGTCAGGCCACAGGCCGGCAGCCGGCGCCACAGCACCAGGGCGCCGCTATCCGGATCGATGCCGGCGGCGGCACCGCCCAGGTTCTGCCCCAGGTAGGCATCAGACAGCAACGCCATGGCGCCCTGCCCGTCCAGCGCCACGGGACGGTCGCCCACCTGCGCAATCAGCAACACCTCTTCCTGCGCCGCGTCCCACGCCAGTATCACCGCCTGCCGTCCTGGCGGCGGCGACAGCACGCAATGGTCGGCTGCGGGGTCCGTGAAGGGCTGTCCGGTCCGCGCGCAATAGGCATTGACCAGGATGTGGAAGGTATCGCGGTTCATGTCTGCCCCGGTTCATCGACAGGACGATTCAGGCAAACCCTGCCGGCACGAACACCGCCACGGGTTCGATCTGCCCGGATTCCGCGCCATCGGACTCATCCGTCAGCCGTGCCGCCCAGTCCAGCGCCGCGCTGGAGAAGGCATACAGCCTTTGCGACAAGGCCTCGTCGTCAAGCGCGGCCACTTCCAGCCGCAGGACCAGCATCGCCATGCTGCGCGCCTCGTCCAGCGTCAGGACGCCGCCCGCGAGCGCGCGCCAGGATGAGTTCGCGGCCAACAGCAAGGGATGGACGCGCACGCCATCCTCCGGCGCCACGACGCCGAGGTCGGCGGCCAGCACCAGGACCTGATCCCTGCCGTCGCTGTAGTACTGCAGGAGGAAGGGGACATTGTCGAGTTGCAGGGCGGCCGAGCCCTCTTCATCGAAGATCGACGCGTCCACGCCCAACGCCTTGGCGATGGCGCGCAATTTGGCGGGATGAGATGCAGTCATGGGGAGATATTCCTTTGCGGCGCGGCGACGGGGCCTGGCGCCCGTCAGTGCTTGTGCAGGGCGACAGCCTCGTAGCTGAACGCCTTGGCGATGGCCGGCAGCCCGTCGCGCGGCACGCGGAATGTCAACGCGCCGCCATCGGCCTCGAGACGGCCCTGCCCGGCGACGCCCTGGTATCCGGGAAAAGCTTCCAGCCCACGCAACGCCGCGGCGATTTGCCGAGGCGTGCCGGCGCATGAAAAGACCAGCTCGCCCGATTGCGCATCCTGCCGAACGCGCCACTCCCTGCGTTGGTCGGGGTCCGCGATCTGCGGATACGCCAAGCCGATCCCGCCGCGCGTGGTCATGACCGTTGGCGAGGTCAATTTCTCCAGGCAATCCAGCAGGTTCAGGCAAGCGTCGCGCCGGGCCACGTGCTCGCCGCCCCCAGACACGCCGAACTGGAACGTATCCACCGCCAGCCGCTCCTGGAAGATACGCAGGATGTCGTCGCGCCGGCCTTCGTACAGCTGCTTGGTCTTATTGAGATTGCGCGCGAAATCCGCTTCGGCTGCGCGATTCGAGCCGAACTCCCTGGCATAGGAATCGAAAATGCCCGTATCGGCCTTGCTGCGCGCCAGGCTCGCAATCATGCGCACGCCTTCCATTTTCTCGGCCAGCGTGCTCTGGTCGAACATGGAGAAGTTCTTGTAGCCCAGGGACGGCACCAGACCAGGCTGCGTGAACGAAAAATCGCTGCGGACATCACCCCGTCTGCCCAGCAGCCCGCCTTCCAGCGCATGCCCCGGATCGATGCCGATGAAACTGTTGCCCACGTATCCCTTGTTGCCACCCGTCGAGCCGAGCGCGTCGCGGTCGGCCATCAACAGCAGCAGGATCTTGTTGCGGCCCAGCTCGCTCATCCCGAGGTCCAGCCTGGGCGGCCCCGTGAATACGCCGTCCGGATCTCCCGGGCGCTTCTGATTGCGCACCAGCACGCCATCTTTCAGATAGCGCTCGCCCTTTTCCGGCTTGCCGTCGAAGTCGCTGAAGCCGTCCACATGCGTGCCGTCCAGCATGAGCTTGGGCGTGCCGTCCGCATGGACGCTCTCCACCAGTTTCAATTTCTGGCTCTGGATACCCAGGCTGCGCATCAGATCGTTGGCCAGCGCCTCGCGCACCGCACCCTCGTTGCGCGCCTTGGCCGAGGCGCCGGTCAACCAGCGATGTAGCATACCCTTGGCCTTGTCCGTGGGTATGTGGTACTTGCCCATGAACTTGTCTGCCTCGTAGTAATCGAGCTTGATGTAGTGCTTCTTGTCGAACTTGGCCTGGACATTCATGACTTCGGTGCGCAGATAGGCGGACAGTGCCCGGCCATGCGCGGCAAGCGCTGCGTTCCCGTCGGATGCGCCGGCTGCCTCGGCCGACAGGATGATGGCCGAAGCCAACGCCAGCTTGAAACCGGGAGCCGCGCCAGTGGCGGCCAACCCGGCCAAGGCGCCCGCCGGGTGTGCCTGCAGCGCCCGCGCCGTATCTGCGTGCTCGCCCGCCGACGGGCCGACCATGCGCGCCAGCGCCGCGTGCAGCAGGGCCTGCAGCGCCTCGTCGCCGGGACGCCTGGGCGCATCGCCCTGCGCGGCCGCGCGCAAAGTGGGGCGCTCCTGCGTCCGCCCGGGTGAACGGCCGCTCCCGCCATCCACCCCGGACGCATTCCTCATCGCGGCCTGCCAGCGTCCGCCGCTCTCGCCGGGGACGGAAGCCTGAGACATGGCGCTCGCGTCCAGCCATCGCACCAGCGCCCGCTGGGCGCTGGCATGGAATTTGTGCGCCGGATCCTGCAGCTTGGCGGAATCGCTCTCGCTCCAGTCGCGTTTGGCGACAAACCCGGGCTCAACGCCCTTGAACTTGTCACCGATGACGCGATAGCCCGCCACCCTGCCCTGGACCCCTCGCCCGTCGCCTTTCGCGTAGCGCTGGCCGAACAGCGGCGCCGGCTCGCCACCGGCGCGCGCGATCACCCGGCTCAACCCCCGGCAGATCGCCTTGGTGAAATCCGATGCGGAGCTGTCCGCCTTGGCAAGCAGACTGGCCTGGATTCGGCCTGATACCCCCTGTACCTGAACAGACATGGTTCTCCCGCGAATGCGCTTGCCACATGCCGGGTTCGCCTGCCAACCCGAGGACTTCCGCTACGTGGCGATTGGCCACCGAAAGTTCCCAGCCACGCAGGCCCCGCCGCGCTGGCGCGCGGCCCGCGACTATGGCGCGCGAACGCCCTGCCCTGCGCCGTCGTCCAGCAGATCCTGGAAACGCGTCTGCCATATCGAGATCAACCTGGCCGCTTCCGCGACCGTGCAGACATCAAGCAGATTCGGATCGTCCGGCACCACGGGCAGCATGCCCGCCTCGAGCAGCAAGTGGTTCATAAGCAGAAAGGCGATGGTGCGCAGATTTCCATCCGAATACAGATGATGCTGCTCCAGCGCCAGGCAGCACTCGGCGATCGACTGCCTCACGAGCAGGTCGCGCGCTTCGCCCGCCAGGCTGGACAAGCCGGACATCCGTTCATAGTGCGCGCGGATGATCTGGTCCGCCTTATCCCGGCACTGCGTCCGCGACTGCCGGGACGTCATGACATAGAGTCCGTCCATTCCCTGCTGCAGCCGGCTCCATTCTTCGCTGCCGGGATAGCGGTCCAGGCGCGCTTCCCACTCCTCGCGGCGCGCGGCACTCAGCTTGCCCTCGTCGAAGTCCTCGCCAAAATCCACGCCGTAGCACACCGCCACGCCATCCCGATAGCCGGCATGCAAGGGCTCGCCTTTCCTGTCCCGCACCCCCGCCACCGCATGGCCGTGATACTGCTCGAACAGTTCGCCATCCAGCGGCTTTCGCGCCCGCACCTGTTCCAGCATCCGCGTGAACGCGTCCATCATCGCGGCCATGTAGCCCCTTTCATCTTCGTACAGCGCGGGATTGCAGCGATCACCGTCATCGCCATCCATCAGCAGCCGGTAGCCGTCCCGCAGCGGATTGCGCATGCGCTCGAAGCAGGCAAAACCGCTGGCGCCCAGCGTCTGCGCGAACGCCAGCCGGGCCATCTCCAGGCGGAACAACTGCCGCACGACGTCGGCGTACTCGCCGCCCAGCGATTCCGGCAGCGTTTCCGTATCGCGGCCGAGCCGCGCGACGGCCGCCTGCATCGCGGACAGGTCCGCATCCGCGGGCAGCTCCGCATAAGCAGCGGCTATCTTTTTCTGCACCATGGCCTGGATCCAGTCAAATGGCCCCGGAGACTCGGCGCCGCGCTCAGGCGCGATGCGTGCGTGCTCATCGAGACCCGGCAGCGTCGGCCAATCCGGTCCAAGCGACTGGCCGGACCAGAACTCGATATGCTGCAAGCAGGTTTTCACCGTGGGCAAGCTCAGGCTGGACGCCGTCTTCTCGTCGGGGCCGACATCGCGCTCCACCATCAGCGCGGCCACGTCATGCGAGGCTCGCTTGATCTGTTGCAACAGGTGTTGATACGGCGTCGCCCTGCCCGGATTCGGCTGTGCATTCACACGGGGTCGCGGGTCGGCGACGATATAGGGCAAGCCCTGGTCGCTGACGCCGACCCGTTCCGACCCGCGCCTGCAGAGCATGAACAGATCGTGCCAGGGACGCAGGCTGGGCTCGCCGGCGGATTGCATCATAAGGCTCCCTCCAGGCGCACGATGGCGCGCTCGAATTCCGCCTGCAGCCGGGGATCGGGAGCCAGTCCCTGCCGCTCTCCTGGCCGCGCCAGGCTGCCGCAGCGTTCCAATGCCGTCGCCAGCAGCGCCGACAACAGTTTCAAGCGCTCGATCAGCGCGGCGCCGTCCGGTCCCACATCGGCATCCACCGCGGCTCCCAACGCCGTCACGCAGCTATCCAGCAGGGACGCCATGTGCTCGATCGCCGCCCGGCCCGGCAGCCCGCGCGGCGCCCCCATGTCGCCCACCGCCGCATCGACCAGCCCGGCATAGGCCTGGAGGCGATCATCGGCGCCGAACATCGGCTGGTCCCGATGCCGCAGGCGCATCCATTCGGTGGCCAGGACGACCACGCGCGCCCAGGCGTCCAGCAACGGCCCGGATTCAGGCAGAGGCGCGCGCCCGAGCTGCTCGAATTGGGCGCGCAGCTGGTCGACCGCCGCACCGCGCGCCTCCTGGATGCGCAGCGGCAAGACCGCGCGCAGCGCGGCGCGGTCCATGTTCCAGCCATGGCGCCGGGCGGGCTCGGCCAGATCCAGGACGGCGGTCAGCACCGCGACGGGCCACACCCCCGCGTCCTGGGCGCCCAGCTCGCGCCGACCGCCTCGCGGCCCATGCTGGCATGCCCATAGCGCGTCGTCCAACAGGCGCCGCAAGGTCAGCAGCATGCGCTGTTCGGTGGCATCGCCCGACGCCAGATCAGCGCCTTCCTCATGAGCGGCGGCCAGCTCGAGCATCCTGGCCACGGCCTGGAGCCGGTCGGCCAGGGAAAGAACAGGCGTCGCCCGCCCGCCGGCATCCAGCGTAGTCGCCATGGCCTGCAACGTCGCCAGGCGGTCTTTCCGGCGCATCAGTTCCCGCTCGATCGCGCTGTCCACGCTGGACGCCTCGATGACCACGCCCGGCGGGGTCGTCGGCGTATCGATCTGATCCCTGACGGCCCCGTCCAGGTCCGCCGCCGCCCCCATGCCAAGCATGCGTTGCAACGCCGGCGTATCCAGGTGATGGATGATCCAATCCCTGTCAGCCCGCTCCAGGCGCGACAGTTCATGCGCGGCCAGGATAGAGAACGCGCGTTGCGCGCCCGGATCCCGCTCGCCGGAAAAATCCGTGTAGTCCTCGGACGCGATCTGCTTGCGCAGGGCCTCGCTCCAGGCCCGCGCACACTGTTTTCCCGACGCTGCGGTCGCGTCCTGCCGAAGCGCCCCGAGCAATGCCTGCCGCGTTTGCGGCGTCAGGGCCATGCGGCACGCGACCTCCTGCTGCACCGCCATGCGCAGGCAGGCCCGCGCGAGGACGAGGTCCCTATCGTCGCCTGCCGCCAGGGCCAGGCGCGTCCGCAGCGTTTCCAGGACCGGCGCCGGCATGTCCTTCAAGGCCAGGAACATCATCTGTTGCAGCGGCAGGCGCGTCTTCCGGAAGCCGCCGAAGACCTGCAGGAACCGGCTCTCGGCCTCTTCCGGCGATGACACGCGGGCCGGACCGCCAGCCCAATCCCGCATGGCCGTCCTCAGCGCCGGAACGCAGACCTGGTCGGCATACGTCTTCTCCACGCAGGCCATGAGCTGCTTCGCGAAAGCGCGTTCGGGCAGATCGGGCCATGCGCCGTCGCTCAGGTCCACCAGCGCGCCCGTGGCGATCTTCCGGCGGTCGTAATCCGTCAGGCGTTGCAAGTGACGCCGCAGCATGGGCGCCACCAGCGCCTCGATCTCCGCGCTTTCGCGCCCGTTCCAGGGAAGGACCGCGTCCAGCCTGGCGCAGGCTTCGCGCAACGCGCGACGGCCATGCTGGCCCGCGTCCGCGCCGCGCTTCATCGTCATGGCGCCCAGCAGGTCGGCCATGGCCCGGCTGAGTTCGCGCACCTGCTGCCGGGCTCGCAGCGACGACGGCGCGCAGCGCATCAGCAGGCGCCAAAATGCGCCGCGCAACCGTTGCCCCCACCCCGCGGGCGCCGTCGCCGCGCGCGCGGACGGCGATTCGTCGCGCCGCGCCTGCAGCCCGGCTCCCCATCGCCGCAGATTGCCGACGTAGCCCAGCGGCGCGTCGCCATAGTCGCGGGCGGCGAGCCTGCGCAACGAATCGCTCAATGGCCGCATGTCAGGCTCCCGACGCGGCGCGCAGCGGCGCCTTGACGTTCAACGCGCAGGTCCTGTCCTCGCGTATCGGCAGGATATCCAGGAAGCCACTGACCTCGAACACCTCGTGCACGGCGCCGCTCAGGCCGCACAGGATCAGGACGATCCCCAGTTCACGAGCCTTCTGGGCGGCCACCAGCACCACGCGCAGTCCCGCGCTGGAAATGTAGTCCAGCCCCGCCAGGTCCAGTATCAGCCGCGCGGGTCCCGTCGCCAGGCGCGCGAGCACGTCGGCCTCGAATTCCGCCGCATTGGCGCTGTTGAGCTGCCCCCTGGGGCAGACCACCAGCGCATCGTCGATATGCTCCACGTACAGGTTCATGCCGTGCCGTCCTCCTGTCATGCCGATAAGGTCATTCCTGGCATGGGTAACGCGCGCGGCCCGCGCGGTTCCTCGCGAGTTGGCACGCGGCGGTGAACTCTTTGCCGCCTGGCGGCCACACAGGCTGTTCCATCCCTCGTCGCCCCCTCTCCCTATGCTGATCGACGCCCGATGCCCCTCCATGCTCGCGCTGGCTCCGTCCGACGACGCGCTGGCCGACGCCGTCACCTGGTTGACCGGCCTGTGCCTGCGCGACGGCTGGCCCGCCCCGGACTCGCTGGCGGCGACGCTCGTCCTGGAAGAGGCGCTGACCAACATCCTCAAGCACGGCCTGGCCTCGCCCGCGCAAGAACATGCCGGACTCGTGCGCCTGCGCTTCGCCCGCGGCTGCGGCATCGCGGCCCTGCGCATCATGGACAACGGCCCGCCGTTCGATCCGCTGGCCGCGCAGCCCCGCCCCCATGCCCGGTCGCTGGAACAGGCGCGGCCGGGCGGGCAAGGCTTGCGCCTGATGCGCCACTACACGCGCGCGATGCGCTACCGGCGCCGTCACGGCCAGAACGAGCTCACGCTGTTCTTCCAGCCCGGACGTTGAGACCCCGGTCTCGGAACCATTGCCGGGCCACGGTCACGTATGCCCCATGTGCACCGACATGCCCACCCGGCCAAACACCGCGCGCCCGCTGCGTATCGTCATCGACCCTTCGGCGCTGGCGCACAACCTGAGCCGCCTGCGCCATGCGCGCGGCGGGCGGTCGCCACGGGTCTGGGCCGTGGCCAAGGCCGATGCCTACGGCCATGGCCAGGCCCATCTGCTGGCGGCGCTGGCCAAGGCGGACGGCCTGGCCGTGCGCGACCTCGCCGAAGCCCGGCGCGTGACCGACCTGGGCTGGCGCGGCCGCATCCTGGTTCTGGGCGGATTGTTCGACCGGCACGAGGCCGGCCATCTCGCCGACATGTCGCTCGACCTGGTGGTCGGCGCCATGAACCAGCTGGACTGGCTTGCCTCGGCTCGCGCCGCGCGGCCGCCGGCCATCTGGCTGCGCTGGTCGGGCGACCTGGGTCATGCCGGCTTCGATGCCCGCGACTATCCCGACGCCTATCGCCGCGCCCAGGCGCTGGCCGCCCGGGGACGCGCATCGGCGGTCGGCCATCTGCTGCATTACGCGAACGCCGAGGAAGCCGACAAACGCTATCTGTGCGACCGCGCCTTCGACCTGGCGATCTGCGGCCTGCCCGGCCCGGTCAGCCGCAGCAACTCGGCCGCGTTGCTGACAGCGGGGCGCGGCGCGCCGACGGAAGACTGGATCCGGCCCGGCCTGGCGCTCTACGGCGCCAGCCCCTTGCCGCAGGCCGACGCCGCCGCGCTCGGCCGGTGATGGCCCTGTATTCGGCCATCACCGCGGTGCGCTGCCTGGAAGCGGGCGCCACCGTCGGCTACGGCGGCGAATTCATCGCGCCCGCGCCCATGCGCATCGGCATCGTGGCCGCCGGCTATGCCGACGGCTATCCCCGAACCGCGCGCACGGGCACGCCGGTACGCGTCGGGACATGCCCGTCCCGCGTGCTGGGCCGCGTCGGCATGGACACTCTCGCCGTCGACCTGTCCGCCATCCCGGGCGCGGGCGTCGGCTCGTCGGTCACGCTGTGGGGCGACCACGGTCTGTCGGCCGAGCGCGTGGCGCGCGAAGCCGGCACGGTGGCCGCGCAATTGTTCACTGGTCTCGATCCGCGCCTCGCGGTGCAACTACGCTCAAACCGGCCATGATCCTGTCCTCCCTGCGCGGCAAGATCTTCCTGCTGGTCGTCGCCGTCCTGCTCAGCCTGACGACCACCATGATGCTGGTCACGCAGCGCGACGTCACCTCGACCGTCGCCGCCGGCGAGCAGCACGCCATCGGCAACGTCATGGACCTGCTGCGGCGCGACCTGGACAGCCGCTGGGCCACGCTGCTGCAGGAAAAGGTGGAAATCGTGTCCGGCGGCAAGCAGGATCTGCGGCGCATGGGCCAGACCCTGCAGGCCATGGCCGAAGCCTATGCCGACCTGGCCCGCCGGGGCGTCGTCGGCGAAGGCGCCGCCCGAGGCCTGGCGCGAGCCTGGATCAACCGCATGAGCCTGGACACGCCCCACGACGTGTACCTCTACGACGCCGGACTCCATGTGCTGGCCTCCAACCGGCATGAACTGATCGACGCCGACCTGTCCGGCCTGAAGGACATCAAGGGACACGCGTTCGCCGCCGCCATGCTGGCCCGCGACCGTGCGACGAGCATGGACTACACCCTGTTCCGCTGGCCGGATGGCGGCTACCGGGGCGGCGAAACCCGCTATGCCTACTTCACGCAGTTTCCCCGCTGGCAATGGATGCTGGTGGTCGACGACGGCACGCAAGGCGCGCTGCAGCGCGCCCGCTGGCGCCGCGAACAGATGGAGCAGGCCTTGAAGGAAACGCTGTCCCGGCTGACGCTGGCGCAATCCGGCTTCGTCATGATCCTGGACGACCAGGACCGGGCAATCGCGCCGCCCCCCCCGCGCTTCGCCGGCATGCTCTCCAGTCCGGACCAGCACACCGGCAGCCCGCTGGCCGCGCTATTGCGCCGCCAGGACGACGCCCCCCTGCTGGGCCGCGTACCCTATGCCAATGAACACGGCACCTGGCTGATCGAGACCTCATACTTCGCCCCCCTGAAATGGACGCTGGTCGGCGCCGTTCCCGAACAAGACCTGAAATCGCCGGCCCAGCGCCTGATGCAGCGCCAGGCCGTGGCCTTCGCCGCCACGCTGGTGCTGGCGCTGACGCTGGCATGGCTGCTGGCCGCGCGGCTCGCCCGGCCATTGAACCAGCTGGCGCGCTATGCGCTGCAGCTGGCCGGGCAGGATCTCGCCCGTCCCCAGCCCGTCCCGCCCGAGATCAAGGCGCTGCCGCGTCGCAACCGCGACGAGACCGGCCGCCTCGCGGCCTCGTTCCTGCACATGGCGGACCGGCTGTCCCGGAACGTCCGCCAGCTGCTGTCGGAAACCGCCGCCCGCGAACGCTTCGAAAGCGAGCTGAACGTCGCTCGCGACATACAGCTGGGCCTGCTGCCCGCTCCGCTGCCCGACGCCGCGTGCCGGCGCCTGGACCTGCACGCCCTGATGGTGCCCGCCAAGGAAGTGGGCGGCGATCTCTACGACTACTTCCCCATGCGGGACGGCCAGCTGTGCGTGGTAATCGGGGACGTGTCCGGCAAGGGCGTTCCGGCCGCGCTGTTCATGGCGGTCACCCGAACCCTGATCCGCACGGTCGCCGAAGACGAAAGCGACCCGGCCATGATCACGGCCCGGGTCAACGACAGGCTGTCGCAGAACAATCCCCGTCTCATGTTCGTCACGCTGATCGTCGCCACCATAGATCCGGCCACGCGCCAGCTGCGCTGGGCCAACGCGGGCCACCCGCCGCCGCTGCTCTGCGTCGCCGACGGCGACATCTGGCCCCTGGCCGGCCGCAGCGGCCCCGCCTGCGGCATACAGGCGGGTATTCCCTATCGCGGCTTTTCGGCCCGCCTGCAGCCCGGCAATCTGCTGCTCACCTATACCGACGGCGTCACGGAAGCCATGAGTCCCGAGTCACTGCAATACGGCGAGACGCGCCTGCAGGCTTGCCTGAAGGCCGCGCGGGCGCAGGCCTGCCAGCCGATCCTGGAAGCGGTGCTCGCGGACGTCAAGGCGCACGCCCGCGCGGCCGAACAATCCGACGACATCACCCTGGTCGCCGCACGCATACGATGAAACCGCTCGCCCCCCTGATCCTCGCCGCCCTGCTCTTCAGCGCCCCCGTCGCCGCCCAGGACAGGCCCGGCGCCCCGTCCACGCCGGCGCAAGCCCCCCGCATCCAATCCGCCGACGCGCTGCAACCCCGGCCCGGGCCAGGCGGACGCCGCTGGCGCATCGGCTATGTGCAGAGCGGCGACTACCAGGAGTACCCGCGCACGCTGGCTGCCTTGGTACAGGGACTGCGGCAGCTGGGCTGGCTGAGCATCGACGAGATTCCCGCCGGCCTGGACGGCAGGCAGACCTGGAGCTACATCGCGGAGCACGCGCGCAGCGATACGCTCAGCTTCGTGCGCGACGCATGGTGGCAGCCCGGCGACTTCGATGCCAGCGCGCGGCCCGCGATGCGGCAGGCGATCCAGGATCGACTGACGCGCAAGGGCGACGTGGACCTGATGATCGCAATGGGCACCTGGGCCGGACAGGACATGGCGGCCATCGGCCCGCCAGTGCCCACCGTGGTGGGTTCGGCCAGCGACCCGGTCGGCGCCGGCATTGTCGCCAGCGCGACCGACAGCGGGCGCGACAACCTGCACGCCCGAGTCGAACCGGAACGCTATGAACAGCAGATACGCCTGTTCAACAGCATCGTTCCCTTCAGAACGCTGGGCGTGGTCTACGAGGACACCGCCGAGGGGCGTGGCTACGCCGCGCTGGACGCGCTGCAGCGCGTCGCCGGCGAGCGCGGCTTTCGCGTGATCCCGTGCCAGGCCAGAACCTCCGGCATCGGCGCGCCGCAGGCGCAATTGAATGTCCTGACCTGCTACAAGCGCCTGGCCGCGACTGTCGAAGCCATGTACGTGACGGTCAGTTCGGGACTGACCGCCGACATCACGCGCCGCCTCGCGGCGCTGCTGCGGACGAGGCGCATTCCCAGTTTCGCCATGCTGGGCGCGGAGGAAGTGCAAAACGGCCTGCTCCTGAGCATGGCGCGCGCGGACTATGCCGCGGTGGGCCGGTTCCACGCCACTATCATCGCCCGCATCCTGCGCGGCGAATCGCCCCGCCACATCAGCCAGCTCTGGCGGGAACCCGCCAGGATCGCCCTCAACTTCAAGACCATGCGCCTCATCGGCTTCGATCCGCCCATGGAATTGCTGCTGGCGGCGGACGATATCTTTGAACTCGCGAACGGGCCTGGCCCCGCACAATCTGTGACGTTTATCCAACATTGAAAAACAAATGCGTTTCCGCCCGTTTTTATTTCGCAATTTATGGGAATAATGTGTCGGAAAATTGCCGTCGCGCTCCTACTATCCGCTTCATACCGTGATGGAAACCCTGCGCATCCCGACGACCGGATTGACAAGGCGATGATCCAAAGACCGCAGTCCGCCCGCCGCCCGCCCCGGCGGCCCACGGGCGCACTCCCGCCAGCCTGCATGCCCGACCCGGAATCCACTCTAGGGATTTCCCCGATACGCAACGCACCGGCCACCGCCGATGACGCATCCCGCCCTTGACCACGACCAGCCGCGCACAACGCGCGGCAGCCATGCCGACGGTCGCTACCCCGACGCCGGCAACCCGCCTTGCCACAACAGCGTGCTTCACCGCAGTTCCACAAAGCAATCAGAAGAGCGCCACGCTCTCGCCCCCTGGTACTAAGAGTTGCGCCCGCCTATGCGCACAGGGCGCCCCCGGCAAACGTTGTATCTGTCCACATCGCCGATGGCCGATCGCCTGTCGCATCACGGAGGTAACAAATGAATGTTCCGATCGATCAACACGCCCATTGTTCCCGCCTGCGCATCCTGGTGGCCGATGACCATCATCTGGTGCGCGAAGGCGTCAAGCTCGTGCTATCGCAGCGTTCGCTGGAACACCTGGTGCAGGTGGTCGCCGAGGCCACCTGCGCGGAGAGCGTGCTGACGCAGCTGAACGCCCACGAGATCGACCTGCTGGTGCTGGACCTGGGCATGCCGGGCATCACCGGATCGCGCTGGATACGCGCGCTGCGCGACGCGCACCCCGACCTGCACATCATCGTCATGACCGCCAACCAGGACTCGCACACGCGCGACGCGGTCCTCGCCGCCGGCGTGGAAGCCTATCTGCTCAAGCAGGGCGAAACGCAGACGCTGCTGGACGCGGTCAACGCGCTGGCGCTCAAGCGTGCAATGCCCGCGGCGCCGCGCGCCGCCGCGTCCGGCGAAGCGCCGCCTGCCTCGCCCGCCGCGCCGGCGGAATCGCTGACCCGCCGCGAACAGCAGATCCTGGCCCTGATCGCGGCCGGCGCGACCGGCACGGAAGTGGCGCGACGCCTGTATATCAGCCCGCTCACGGTGCGCAAGCATCGCGAGAACCTGATGCGCAAGCTGGAGGTCCACAACACCGCCGAATTGGTCGCCTACGCGGTGCGGCTCGGCGTTCAATAGGGTGCAGCCGCGCCCCTTCATGGTGCACATCGCGGCGGTCCCCGTCCGTGGCCGCGAATAGACAAAAAAATACGATGAACGTCGTATTGGTCGCTTAGAAGACGCTCGGTAGAGTCTCCATCCACAAGCTTTGGATTGATCGTGCTGGTGGAACTCGACGGCCTGTTCAACAGCAGGCCCGCGAGCCGGCCATCAGCCGCCCGACCGCTTTCATCGCGACGCCCGGCCTCGGCGCGAGCCGCCGAAGCCCGGGGAGCCTTTTGCCCGCGCAATGAGTTCGGTCAACGGTAAGCCCGGCTCCGTGAGCCATGCCGGGTGCAGTCAAGAAGGCCGACCCTCATGCACACTCTCACGAAATCCGTCACGACGTCCCTGACCGACCACGCCGCCGCGAGCGCCCCTCAGGCAACGCTGCCGCCCGCGTCGATGAACCGCCTGTTCAACGAACTGGTCTGCGAGCATGGCAGCCGCCTGCGCCGCTTCGTCACCCGCCGCATCGGCAACGAAGCCGACGCGGCCGACATCGCGCAACAGGCGTTCATCGAAGCCTCGAATGCCTATGGCGACTTCCGCGGCGACTCCAAGCTTTCGACCTGGCTGTACGGCATCGCATTGAACCTGGTGCGCAACTACCTGTCGCGCGCGCCCGAGCAGCGCTACAACTTCGTCTGTGAGACCGCGCTCACGCATCACGCCTGCCTGCAGCCGAATCCGGAACAGATCGCCGCGCAGCGCGAAATCATGATGGTGCTGAGCTCGGCGCTGGAATCGCTGCCCGAGAACATGCGCCAGATCCTCAATCTGGCGGGCATGGAAAACCTCTCGTACGAGCAGATCGCCGACATCCTGGACGTGCCGCTGGGCACCGTGCGCAGCCGCCTGTCACGGGCCCGCGCGGCGCTGCGGCAGCGCATGGAAGCGCAAGGGGCCGTGCTGCCCTTCTGAAGCGGTTGCGGGGCCCCGGCCCCGCAACCCGATCATCACGCGCCGCTATACCAGGGCGCGTTCCAATCCCGGCCGGACGAGTCCCGCGATGCGCCGGCGGGCGGCCTGGATGGCCGCGCGGCGGGGATGGCGCCGCCGTCCCGCAACGGGTTCAGCAACTGTGGATCCTGCGCCTGGGGCACCGGGATGGCCAGTGGCGCGGCACCGCTGGCGGGCGCGGCGGGCCATGACGGCGCCACGCCGCCGGACTGCGGATCCCGGATCACGGCGCGCCTGCCATCGACGGCTCGCAAGCCACTGCCGCCCTGTATCCGCTCAAGGAACTGGGCGGCCGACGCCGCCGGTTTTTCATCCCATGGCGCGGCCACGGCGTCGCCGAACGAAGGGTTCGCCACCGTCACGATATTCGCGGGCGCCGCCACCGTGACGCCGTTGATGGACACCAGCCTGGGCCGGATCAGGAACAGCCGCTCGCGCCGCTGCACGGTCTTGGATTTGCTGGAGAACAACGCCCCCAGGAACGGAATGTCGCCAAGCAGCGGCACCTTGTCGACCTTCTCGGTATTCTGGCTGCTGTTGTACCCGCCTATCAGCAGGGTCTGCTGATCCCCCACGACGGCCAGCGTGCTGATATTGCTCTTGCGCACGGTCGGCAGGCCATCGATCTCCACCTCGCTCTGGACGCTGCCGTCCTCGATGTCCACGGTCAACTCAACCTGCCCGCCCTGGGCGGCCGCGATATAGCGCGGCGTCACGCGCAGCGATGTGCCCACAGTCACCGGCGTGACCGTCGCGACCCGCTCGCCGCGCAGCGAGATGTAGAAGGTCTCGGACAGGTCGATCATCGCCCCCAGGTTGTCGGCCGTGAGGATGGACGGCTGCGACAGGATGTTCGCGGCGCCCCTGCTCTGCAAGGCCCGCACCCTCGCCGCCAGCGACGTTCCCAGGCTCAGCCCCAGCGTGCCGGGGCTGAGCTTGGCCGCGCTGTCCACCGGCAGGCCGCCGGACGGCTTGAGCGCCAGATCGCCATAGCCGATGCTGGACCGGCCGACATTGGCGCCCCAGTTGACGCCCAGCTCGCTGATTGCCTCGGAATTCACGTCCACGATCATCGCCTCGATCTCCACCAGGGTGCTGGGCACATCCAACTGTTCGATCAACTGCCGGTAGACCGGAATCCGGTCGGGAATGTCCTGCACCACGATCGCGTTCAGCCGTGTATCGGCCTGGATCGACGGCTCGCGCGTCCTGGCGCCGCGTGGCGCCTCGGCGGCGCTCCTGGGGGCCGGCGCGGCCTCGCTCTTCGCGCCTTCGGGCTCCAGCACGCGCGGCGGATTGTCCCGCAGCGGCGCCGCGATCTCCGCCAGCGCGGAATTGCCGCCGGCGCCGCCGCCCTGGATCAGGTTGCGCAGCACGGTCGCCAGCCCGGGCGTGGCGACCTGCTGGTTGCGGTAGCTGATCACGCGGTCGTTCACCGATGCGTGCTTGAGGCGGAACACCGCGACCTGCTGCCCGCTGGCCCCGACCGGCAGGGCCGCCACGGTGCGCTCGACCAGCTCCACGTAGCCAGGCGGCCCGGAGACCAGCGCGACGCCCTGATCGGGCAGCTCGCCCCAGCCGAAGCGTGCATCCAGCACGCCCAGCTGCGTCAGCGCCTGGCGCAGATTGCCGATGGAACCGCCCATGGCGCTGACGGTGCGCGTGGCCATGTCGCTGGCGCGGCTGACGAACAGCGTGCCGGCGTACACGAACCAGTTGAAGCCATAGACACCGCCCAGCTTGTCCATGAAGTCGGTGGGATTGGAGGCGTTGAACTTGCCGCTGACGGTGCCTTGCAGGCCCGGCGTCATCTGCAGGGCCAGGCTGAAGCCGCCGGCGAAATCGCGCAGCACGTCCTGCACGCTTTCGCCCTTGGCGTAGTAGCTGTAGGCCGCGTTGGGCCAGGAGGGCGCGCACCATGCGGACGCCGCGGGGACCAGCGCGCAGGCCCCGGCCGCGATCAATCGTTTCACAATGATCCTCCCGAGCGGGCGACGGTGCGCCACGCCGACAAGGCGTTGACGAAATCCCCCAGCAGATCCGAAAAACCCTCGGCCCGGCAGTCGGGCCGCAGGATCATCTGCAGGAGCAGGCTTTCCCCCGTGGCGTCGATCGTCATCGAGCCGGGGGAGTTGCGCAGCATGCCGAACGCGAACCCGCCGCAACGCAGCATCAGGTCATCCCTGTCGTCGCCCGGCGGGGGCAAGGGACACAGGCGGCTCTTCACGCCCAGCCATCCCTGCGCCAGCGGCACCAGCCGCAGGCTGTAGACCGCGTCCACCGTGATGGCGACGCCGCCGTCATGGGCCAGCGCGCTTTCCGGAATGGCATAGGCGCTCATGCAATGCGCGACGAGCGGGTGTATCGGCGGTCTATCCATGGTCATGGGTTCCCTGGTCGTTCAGCTGGCGCAACAGGCGCAGCAATTCCGCCGTGGGCACGACAAGCTCGGCGGGTATGTATTGGTCGACGCTGCCCTGCGCCATCAGCGCGCGCGCCAGCGGAATGTTCTGCATCACGGGGATGCCTTCCTCGCGCGCGGCCTTCACCATGGCGGCGGCGAGCGCGCCCTCGCCCTTGGCCAGCACCACGGGCAGCGGCACCTTGTCTTCCTCGTAGAAGAGCGCGATGGCCAGGTGCGTCGGATTGGTCACCACCACCGAGGCCTTGCGGGTGTTCTGCACCGTGTCGTTCATGGCCATTTCCTGGTGCAGGTGCTTGCGGGCGTGCTTGATGTGCGGATCGCCCTCCATTTCCTTGTATTCCTGCTTCACTTCTTCCTTGGACATCATCAGCCCCTTGCGGTATTGCATGCGTTGCCAGCCCAGGTCCGCCACCGAAATGACGAAGTACGCCACGGCGATGTTCACCACCAGCGTGCGCATCATGCTGCCCATCGCGGCCCCCATGCCGGCCAGGCCGCTGTGCGGAATCTTCATCAGCTCGGGCATGGCGTCCTTGATCACCTGCGTGACCAGGACCGACAGGAACACGATCTTGGCGGTGGATTTCAGGAACTCCACCAGGTTCTTCTTGGAAAAGATGTTCTTGAGGTTCGCCATGATGTTGATCTTCTTGGCGGACGGCAGCAGCTTCTGGAACGCCAGCACCAATCCCACCTGCATGGCATCAGCGAAGATGCCCATGCCGATCACGATGCCCAGGTACGGCAGGCTGATGGCGATCAGCTCCTGCAGCAGGATATCGAGCACGGTATTGATGGCGGCCCCGAAGGGGATGCCGGTGAAATTCGCCGGCGTCAGGATGATCCTGCCCAGCGCCTCGAAGATCGCGCCGGCGTTGCCCAGCGTGTAGCCGAACAGCGCCAGCACCAGCACGGTCTGGGTGAAGTCCTTGCTGTACGCGACATCGCCCTTCTTGCGCGAGTCGCGCAGCCGCTTCTGGCTGGGCGGTTCGGTTTTCTCGCCGCTCATGGCGGCGTCCATTCCCGCCGCAGGAACGGCAGGATGTCGTTCACGCCCGCCACGCTCTCCCAGGCATAGCCGAACAGCACCTTCATGTAGAGGATCAGCACCAGCAGCGCCAGCGCGCTCTTGATCGGCATGGCCAGGAAGAAGACCTGCAGCTGCGGCGCGAAACGGCTCACCAGCGCCAGCCCGACTTCGGCCAGGAACATCGCGACCACCGCCGGGGCGGCGTACAGCAGGGTCATCCGCATCAGGGTGTCGAGCAGGTCGAGCATCAGCGGCGCCGAGGATGGGCGCAGCGCAGGCCACCAGGTCCAGATGCTCCAGACCTGGAAGCTGTTCACGATCAGCGTCACCAGCAGGAACCACCCGCCGCTGATCATGAAGAAGACCATGAAGGCCTGGTTGAACAGAATGCCCATCGGCGAGGATTCATTGCCCGTGCCCGGATTCAGGGTCGAGCCCAGGCTAGCCCCGCGCTGGTTGTCGATGACGAAGCCCGCCGCCTCGAAGATCCAGAACGGCAGCGCCACGATGAAGCCCATCGTCATGCCCACGAACGCTTCCTTGGCCACGATCAGCAGCGTATCGCCGATCCCGCCGCTCCAGCTGGCGTAGTCCGCCGCCAGCGCGGGCACCAGCACCAGCCCCAGCGCGGCCGCCACGCCATAGCGCAGCAGGCCGGGCAGCAGGCTGCGGTTGAACAGCGGCAGCATCATGCACAAGCCCAGGATGCGCGGTTGCGTCATGGCCAGCGTTCCCAACAGTATTTTTGCTTCCTCGTAGGTGACGCCGGCGGCCATGTGGTTCCCTTCCCGCGCGTCAGCGGATATGCACGAACGCGCCGAATGTGCTGACGGTGAAGTTGTACAGTTCCGTCCCCACCCAGCGCGCCGTGAGCAGGATCACGCCGAACACCACGATCATCTTGATGGCGAAGGACAGCGTCTGCTCCTGGATCTGGGTCAGGGCCTGGAACAGCGAGAACAGGGTGCCGATGATCGCCGCGGCGGCGATCGGCGGCAGCGACAGCCACAGCACCAGGTACAGGGACTGCGTCATGTAGGAAACGAGATCGCTCGTGCTCATGCCTGCTTCCTTCTTGTATCGGCGCGCCCTAGGCATAGGACAGCACCAGACCCTGGATCAGGCGGCTCCAGCCGTCCACCATGACGAACAGGAACAGTTTCAGCGGCATGGAGATGGTCACGGGCGACACCATCATCATCCCCATGGCCATGAGAATGTTGGACACGATCAGGTCGATGATGACGAAGGGCAGATACAGCAGGAAGCCCACCTGGAACGCCACCGTCAGCTCGGACAGCAGGAACGCCGGCACCAGCACGATCAGGTCCGTTTCGCGCAACGCGGCCGCCTGTTCCGGCCCCCAGAGCTGGCGCGCGGTGCGCACGAAGAAATCGCGCTGCTCCGCGCGGCTGTTCTTCAGCATGAAGCCGCGCATGGGCTCGGCGGCGCGCTCGGCGACGCCCAGGAAATTCTCCAGCGAGCTGCCGGCCTGGACGCCCGGCGTCCCCGCCGCGCCCGACTCGGCCGCCGGCGCGGCGGTGCGCAGTTCCGCCGAGATCTGGTAGCCCACCGGCGCCATGACATAGGCCGACAGGATCACCGCCAGCCCGTAAAGCGCCATGTTCGGCGGCGCCTGCTGGATGCCCATCGCATTGCGCACCAGCACCAGCACCACGCTGATCTTCAGGAACGAGGTCGTCATCACCACGGCCAGCGGCACTAGCGCCACCATGGACAGCGCCAGCGCCAGGGTGATGGGATCGTAGCCGCTCATGAGTCGCCCAGCCTCAGGGCCTTCAGCCGCACGCCGATGTTGCCGTCCACCTCGACCAGCTCGCCCAGACCCACGTCCATGCCATTGGCGCGGATGCGCACGCAGCCGTCGGCCACCGGCCGGTCCAGCTCGAACACTTCGCCCGGGGCCAGCGTGCGCAGCCGGTCCAGGGTGATCAGGCGTTCGCCCAGATCGAAGCCCAGCCGCACCGGCACCAGGCCGAAGTCCACGCGAGCCTCCTGGCCCTCTCCGTCCCCGTCCGCGCCGGCATCCTCCTGCGCATCGCGCGGCGCCAGCGCGCCGAAGCGCCGCGCGCCCGCCGGAAATACGCCGTCCTCATCGCTGACAGCCACCGATTCATCGCTCATGATCTTCTCCCAGGCTTGCGCCACCACCAGTTTTCCGTCCTGCGCGCGCAGGCCCAGGCCCCACCGGGTGTCGAGCCGCATCCAGAGCAGGCCCTGGCCGTCCACCCGATGCTCGTCGAGGAACACGACATCGCCTTCGGCCAGGCCACGCAGCTCCGCCAGGGACAGCGTGCAGGCGCCGACCTCGGCGCGCATGCGCACCGGCACCGCCGCCGGATCCAGCGTCTGCGGCGCCGACAGGCGCTGACCCAGCGCGCCGGCCAGCAGCATCAGCCCCAGTCCGTCGCAGGACAGGATGACAAAGCCCGTCATGCCCGACTCGGCATTGCGCAGGCGCAGCGTCCATTCATGCTCCAGGCCGGCCGCCGCGTCGCCGTCCAGCGCCAGGTCCACCAGCCGCGCGGGCCCATTGCCCAGCGCGCCGGCAGCGTCCAGCACCTCGTCCACCAGCGCCTCGACGGCGGCCGCGTACAGCGGCTCGGGCAGCTCGTCCAGGTCCAGGTCCGGCATGCGCGCGGACAGCCAGGCGCGCATGCCCGCCGGCGGCAGGCAGCAGCGCAGGCGCGCGCCGGCCCATTCCAGCGTCACGACCACCCGGGCCGAGGCGCGCAGCGTTTCCTCCATCTCCTGTCGGAAGCCCACCTCCCAGCGGGTTTCCGGCAGCGCGCCGCCGGGGCCCGCGGCGGGCAGGATCACCGGGAAGCTTGCGCCCAGGCGCGCGATCTGCGTGTAGGCGCGCGCCGTCTGGCGATCCAGGCGCAGCAGGGACAGCGGTATCTCGACAGGCCGGTTCATGGCGATGGCATCCATGGGCGCTCAGGGAGCCGAACCATCCGCCAGCCACTGGCCGGGATGGACGTCGGCGCCGTCGCGGTCCTGCAGATTGATCCGGACCAGCCGCCGCAGGGTGGCGGCCAAGCCATCGGCCAGGCCCTGCGCCAGCGCGGACACGCGCTGCTGCGCGCGCTCGCTCGCGCAGCGGAACAGCACCGCCAGCGCGCCGCCGTCCTCGAACACCGATACGCTCACCCCTTCCATGAAGCCCTCGTCCAGTTCGACCCTGACCTCGCGCCGCCCGCCGCCGCCCTGGTCGGACACCAACAAGCGACCGGCCGCCAGGCGCAGCGATTCCTCCAGCCCGGACGCGGCATCCGGGGCGGCGGGCGCCTGCGGCGGCGCTGGTCCGAACAGCCCGAAGGGCGTCAACGGCGCCGACATCCGCGCCGCGTCCAGGGACTCGTCGTCCGCGCCCTTCAAGGCGCGCGCGAAGGCCTGGCTGTCGGCCTCGTCCGCGTCGCGGCGGCGCTCGGCGTCGCCGCCCTGGCGCGTGTCCCATTCCGCGCCGCCCTGCGACAGGCCGATCTCCAGGCCTATCCGTCTATCCGTGCTCATCGGCCGTCTCCTCGATTTCCTCGTCCCATTCGCGCGGCCGCCATGCGGTCGATGCCGCTTCCTCGACTTCCGCGTCCTCCTTGTTTTCCTGCTCCTTGAGCGCCTCGGCCTGGTACACGCCGGCCAGGTCCACGAACTTGTCGCACTGGCGCAGCGCGTGCTGGTGCGCCAGCCGCGCCCCGTCCAGCGCGTCCCGCGCCTCGACTTCCTTCCTGAGCGCATCTTCCCGCGCCGCATCCCGGCGTCGCTCGCCTTCCTTCAGCCCCGCCACCTGCTGCAGCACGTCGTCGATCTCGCGCACGCGCACCACCCGGCTGCACAGGTCCTCGTACATGCCGTCCTCCCGCCTGCGCGCCTCGCCCCGGTACTGTTCCAGCGCCTCCTCGGCCTCGCTTCGGACCTGGACGGCCCGCGCCATGTGCCGGCGCGCGCGGCCCACCCCCAGCTCCGCCTGCTCCTCCCGGAAGCGCTTGATCCTGAGCAGCTCGTCGAACAGCTTCTTCATGGCGGGCCATGCCTCATTGCTCCGCGATGTCCGTCATGCCGCCGACCGCTTCCGCCAGGGTCGAGCGCTCTTCCGTGCGCTGACGCAGGAAACCGCGTATGGCCTCGATCTTGCGCAGCGCCTCGTCGGTCGCGGCGTCGCCGCCGGGCTTGTACTCGCCGATCTTCACCAGCAGCTCCACCTCCTGGTACTTGGCCATCAGCTCGCGGATCCGGCCGGCGGCCGCCTTGTGCTCGGGACGCACCACGGCATTCATCACCCGGCTGGCCGACGCCAGCACATCGATGGCCGGATAGTGGTTGCTGGCCGCCAGCTTGCGCGACAGCACGATGTGCCCGTCCAGGATGGAGCGGGTCTCGTCCGCCACCGGCTCGGTCATGTCGTCGCCCTCGACCAGCACGGTGTACAGCGCGGTGATGGAGCCCTTGTCGTTCATGCCCACCCGCTCCATCAGCCTGGGCAGGGTCGCGAACACCGACGGCGGATAGCCCCGGCGGGTCGGCGGCTCGCCGGCCGCCAGGCCGATCTCGCGCTGCGCGCGCGCGAAGCGCGTCACCGAATCCATCAGGAACAGCACCTTCTTGCCCTGGTCGCGGAAGTACTCCGCGATGGCGGTGGCCACGTAGGCCGCCTTGGCGCGCTCCATCGAGGACTTGTCGCTGGTGGCGCAGACGATCACGCTGCGCCGCCTCCCATCCTCGCCCAACTCGTGCTCCAGGAATTCGCGCACCTCGCGGCCGCGCTCGCCGATCAGGGCGACCACGGTGACGTCCACCGCCGCGCCCTTGACCAGCATGCCCATCAGGGTGGACTTGCCGCCGCCGGCCGCCGCGAAGATGCCCATGCGCTGCCCTTCGCCGCAGGTCAGCAGCCCGTCCAGCGCGCGCACGCCCAGCTCCAGCGGCTCGTGGATGATGCGGCGGGTCAGCGGATCCGGCGCGTCCGCGAACACGGGATAGAACTTGCTGGCCTCCAGCGGTCCCAGCCTGTCGGCGTCCAGCGGCCGGCCCAGCCCATCGAGCACGCGCCCCAGCAGGCCCGCGCCCACCGGCACCATGTGGGAACGGCCGGTGGGAATGACCTCGGTCGACGAAGAGATGCCATGCATGTCGCCCACCGGCGTCAGCAGGGCGGCATCCTTCACGAAGCCCACCACCTCGCCCTTCATCTCGAAGTCCTCGCCCGGATTGCGCAGCAGGCAGACCTCGCCCACCTTGACGGCCGGCACCACCGCCTTGATGATCGTGCCGATCACCTGCGTCACCCGGCCGCGCACATGCAGGACCGGCGTGTCCTGCAGCGCCATGCTCATCATTTCCGTGATGTAGCTGAACTCGCGCGCGCGCCGTCCGCCGGTTCCCGGCGCCAGATCCGGCTTCATATTCGGCTCCCCAGCACGCGCTCGAAGGCCTGCCGCAGCGCCGCCAGCTGGCGCTCCAGGCTGGCCTCGACCAGGCCGATCTCGCTTTCGACGATGCAGGCCCCCGGCGCCAGGCGCGGATCGGCCACCACGTCCACATAGCCCATGCGGGGAAAGCCCGCCAGCCAGTCGTTCATGCGTTCCTCGGCGATGGGCACGTCGTCGGGATGCATGCGCAGCGTGACCTGCTTCTGGTTGCGCACCACCGACAGCGCCCCGTGCACCACGGCGCCGACGCGCTCGCGGTCGTCAAAGCCCGCGATCAGCTTGCGCACCGCCTGCATCACGATGTCGATGACCGCCGACTCCACGCCGGCGAAATACTCCACCGTCCGCCCGGCCGCCTCCAGCATGTGCTGGGCGGCCTTGAGCTGGGCCTGTTCGCGGCCGTCGGCGTAGCCGCGCTCGCGCTCGGCCTCGTAGGCGGCGCGCGCGTCGGCCACGATGCCGTCCGCCTGCCGCGCCGCCGCCGCGACCAGCGCCTGCGCGTCGCCCAGCGCCGCGTACTCGGACGCGCGCAGGATGCGCGCGCCGGGCGCGACGGAACCGGCCAGCCGACGCGGCGTCAACGGGTCTGCGGGAATGATGAAAGCCATTCTGGGTCCATTTTCTCGATGATGCGCAGTTCCAGTTCCAGCGCGGCCTCGGGCGACAGCGGCGCTTCGCCTTCGGACACCCGGGGCATCTTCAGTTCCACGCGCCGCAGGATCGCGGGTCCCGCGCCCTTGAGGGAGGCCAGCACGGTGCGCCGGCCCAGCTCGCAGGCGGCGCGCAGCACCTCGTCCAGGCTCCAGTCGCGCGAGTCCGGCAATCCGGGATGCAGCGCCTCGGCTTCACGCACGAAAGCCATGACCTCCGCGCCGAATGCCTCACGCAGCGCCCGTACTTCCGCGCCCACGATGCTGCGACGCAGCCTCGGGCCGCAGAGCAGGGCGCCGGTGCGCAGCGCCAGCCCGTCCAGGCTTGCCGTGGGCAGCAGCGCGACGGCCAGCTCCCGCCGGTTGACATCGCCGGACAGCGCCGCCGCCGGCCCCAGGCCCTTGAGGATCTGCCGCGACCAATGCCGGTGCAGCGCCGCGCGGGCCTTGGGGTGCGACTGCAGCACGACCAGGTTGGCCCCGCCGGCGAAGTCGGGTTGTTGCGACGGATGCAGGGTCTCGCTGGGAAGCTGGAAGAACCTCAGCATCCGGCCGACCAGCCTGGGATCGACGCTCATGCCACGGGCCCACTCGGTTCGGTCCTGGCCGGTTCGACGCGCTTGCCCGGGATCAGCCGGTCACGCAGCGCCCTCGGCGCGCGACGCCATGCGAACCAGCCGCCCGCCGCGAGCAGCGCCAGCAGCAGCGCGGCGCCCACGCCCACCAGCGCGCCGACCAGGAGCGGCGAGGCGTTGCGCCCCTCGTCGCCCGAGGCCGTCGGCGCCTGCGCGCGGGCGGCGGGCTGCGCATTGATCAAGGCCACGGACACCTTGTCCTCGCTCAGCCCGGGAATGGCGTGTATCACCAGCCTGCGTATCTGCGGCAGCAAGGCGTCCAGCGCGTAGCCCGGCTGGGTCTTGATGAACACGGCGGCGGTGGACGGCGTCGCCTCCTCGCCGACGCCGCCGCGCTCTGGCAGCACCACATGCACGCGGGCGGTAATGACGCCATCCATCTGCGACAACGTGTTGGCCAGCTCCTGCGACAGGGCATAGATGTAGCGCGCGCGCTCTTCCAGCGGCGACGAGACCAGCCCTTCCTTGCGGAAGATCTGTCCCATGCCGTCGAAGCGCTCGCGCGGCAGGCCCTTGGCGCGCAGCACCGCCAGCGCCTGGGCCACCTGATCCGCCTGGACGCTGATGGCGACGCCGGCCTTGCCGGCGCTCTTTTGCGCGGCGATGCCGGCGTCCAGCAACACCGACAGCACTTCATTGGCCTCGCCCTCGGGCACGGCGGCCAGCAGGTCCACGCGCGCGCCGCAGCCCGCCAGCATGGCCAGCAGCAGCAACAGGCAGCCGATCAGCCCGGCGCGCCGGTAGCCCCGGCG
>NZ_JCBANH010000072.1:0-34055 GCF_059760925.1 Achromobacter sp. 1011791174 | reverse complement strand
GGGGCGGCCAGGCAGGATGCGGGCGGGGACAGCAGCGCGCCGGCCAGAAGCAGCGGGCGCAGCCAGATAGGTGTGGACATCGTCGGTACGGCGGGCATGCGTCGGGCGGGCGCGGGTTGACGGGAAGAACGGACGAGGGCGCGAGCCGCCTATTCTCTCAAAGAATCGGCGCGTGCCCGGCGGGCGGTCCTGGCGGCGGGGATTTGCGCTAAATTTGCCCGACGCGACGGGCCCCGGGCCCGCGCGGCCTTCCCGACCCCATTCTTCCGATTCCCCGGAGCGCGACGCATGACTTCCCTCGATTCCTACGCCATCACCAGGAAATGGCCGGCCAGCCACCCTGACCGCATCCAGCTGTATTCGCTGCCCACGCCCAATGGCGTGAAGGTGTCGATCCTGCTGGAGGAGCTGGGGCTGCCCTACGAGGCGCACCGGGTCAGCTTCGATACGCAGGACCAGTTCACGCCCGAGTTCCTGTCGATCAGCCCCAACAACAAGATTCCCGCCATCCTCGATCCCAACGGGCCCGATGGCAAGCCGCTGGCGCTGTTCGAGTCCGGCGCCATCCTGGTTTACCTGGCCAGCAAGACCGGCCAGTTCCTGCCGGCCGACGCGGGCGGGCGTTTCGAGACGCTGCAATGGCTGATGTTCCAGATGGGCGGCATCGGTCCGATGTTCGGCCAGCTGGGCTTCTTCCACAAATTCGCCGGCAAGGACTATGAAGACAAGCGTCCGCGCGACCGCTACGTGGCCGAGGCGCGACGTCTGCTGGGCGTGCTGGACCAGCGCCTGCAAGGCCGCGACTGGGTCATGGGCGATACGTACACCATCGCCGACATCGCCATCTTCCCCTGGGTGCGCAACCTGATCGGTTTCTACGGCGCGGGCGAGCTGGTCGAGTTCACCCGGTACAAGAATGTGGCGCGCGTGCTGGACGCTTTCGTCTCCCGGCCCGCCGTGGTCCGGGGTCTGACGATCCCCGGCTGAGCCGCGCGGGTCTTGGGCCGGCGCGCCGGGGCTTGCGGTTTGACGCGGCCTCGGCGCGCGGTCGGTGGCCGCGCCGCCCCTTTTCCGCCCGGTTTGCTGCCGATCAAACAGCGGCCATAGATTCATGCTGTTCGGTCATATGTTAATTACTAAAAGGCGTAAGCTGATCCCATAGGCTGGACAACGCAGTACGAATTTCCCCGACGTGCGCGCAGGCCAGCGGACACGGAGGGTCAGTATGAGTAAGTTCGGGATCTGGGCGGCGCTGGGCCTTGTGGCCGCGGCAGGCATCGCCATCGGCGGCGCAGAAGCGCTGACCGCCGCCCGCAAGGTCGACGCGCCCGCGCCTGTCGACATCCAGGATCGCAGCCTGGTCCAGGCCGGCGCCTATATCGCGCGCACCGGCGACTGCGTGGCCTGTCACAGCGTGCCCGGCGGCAAGCCCTTCGCGGGCGGCCTGGCGATGCAGACGCCGGTGGGCACCATCTATTCATCGAACATCACGCCCGACAGGAAGACGGGCATCGGCGCCTATAGCTACGCCGATTTCAAGAACGCGGTCCAGCACGGCATCCGCAAGGACGGCACGCCGCTGTACCCCGCCATGCCCTATCCGTCCTACGCCATCATGCCGGACGCGGACCTGCGCGCGTTGTACGCCTATTTCATGGCCAGCGTGGCGCCGGTCGAGCAGCCCAGCGCGGATTCGACCATCCCCTGGCCGCTGAACATGCGCTGGCCCATGGCCTGGTGGCAGCTGATGTTCGCGCCCAAGCGCGACTTCGCCGCGCCCGCCGGCGCCGACGAGAAGCTGACGCGCGGCGCCTATCTGGTGGAAGGCCCCGGCCATTGCGGCGCCTGCCATACGCCGCGCGGCCTGGCCTACCAGGAAAAGGCGCTGTCGATGGCCGACGGCGACGCCTTCCTGACCGGCGCGGTGATCGACGGCTGGCGCGCCAAGAGCCTGCGCGGCGAGGCGCAGGGTCTGCAATCCTGGAGCCCCGCCGAGATCGCGCTGTTCCTGAAGACCGGCCGCACGGACAAGGTGGCCGCTTTCGGCGCGATGGCCGACGTGGTCGAGCACAGCACCCGCCACTTCGCGGACGCGGACCTGGAGGCCATCGCGGCCTACCTGAAACAGCTGCCGCCCGCTCCGGGCAAGCTGCAGGCTTTCGCGCCCAAGGCCGACAGCACCACGGCGGCGTTGCTGGATGGCCGCTACGGCTCGCGCGGCGCGGTGATCTACGTAGAGCAGTGCGTGGCCTGTCACCGCGCCGACGGCCAGGGCATGCCGCGCATCTTCCCGGCACTGGCGGGCAACTCGGCAGTGTTCGCGCAGAACCCACAGTCCATCATCCAGATCACGCTGGAGGGCGGCAGGATGCCGGCCAACGCGCAGGATGCGATGGCCTTCGCCATGCCGGCCTTCAATCACCTGAGTGATCAGGACATCACCGACGTGATCAACTTCATCCGCGGCGCGTGGACCAACCAGGCGCCGCCCATCGGCGAGCGCGACGTCGCGCACATCCGCGAATTCCTGGCCGGCAAGAAGCCGAACATCGTCGCCGGAGGCAAACAATGAGCAGGAAACTGAAACTCGCATCGCTGCTGGCCGCGCTGGCGGCTTGCGGCGCCTGGCTGGGCGCCAGCGCGGCCGATGCGCCGGCCACACCGGCTCCCCCGGCCGCCGACAGGCAGGCTCCCGCGCGCACCTTCCCGGTGCTGGACAAGGACGGCAAGCGCCTGCCCGACTACACCATTCCGTCGGACACCGACATCGCCAGGCAGCCCAACGCCGAGCAGATCAACTACGGCAAGCGCCTCCTGAACGAGACGCGCCGCCTGCTGCCCAACAACACCGGCGCCAGCATGAACTGCAACAGCTGCCATGTGCAGCAGGGCAAGAAGCCGATGGGCGCGCCGTACATCAACACGGTGAATTCCTTCCCGCAATTCAATCCGCGCGCCAACCGCGTGGTGACGCTGGAGGACCGCATCAACGGCTGCTTCATGCGCTCGATGAACGGCAAGCCGCTGGCCAAGGACTCGGCCGAGATGCAGGCCATGATCGCCTACATGAAGTGGTTGGCCCAGGACGTGCCGCACGGCGCCAAGGTGCAGATCGAGAACGCCTGGCCCATCGACATGAAGCTGACGCCGAACCCCGAGCGTGGCAAGTCGCTGTACGCGGCGCAGTGCGCGGCCTGCCATGGCGCCAACGGCGAAGGAAAGAAGGACCGCGCCGGCGACATTGTTTTCCCGCCGCTGTGGGGCGATGAGTCCTTCAATATCGGCGCGGGCCTGGCCCGCACCTACAAGGCCGCCGCCTTCATCCGCAACAGCATGCCGATGGGCGTGAACACCCACGGCGCCTGGGGCGAGGGCGATGTGCTGTCGGACCAGGACGCGGTCGACGTGGCCGAGTACTTCACGCACATGCCGCGCCCGGATTTCGCCGGCAAGGAAAAAGACTGGCCGCAGGGCAAGAAGCCGAAGGACGCGCGCTACTGACGCCATTCCGGTGGCGTGAACGATCAGGCCGGCGCCGCGAGGCGCCGGCCTTTTTTCCTGCGGGCATGAACATGATGCGCGGCACCAGTGTGCTGTCCCGCAGATGCGCCCGCAGGAAATCCACCCCTAGCCGCCCATCAGCTTGCCCAGCGTCGCCATGCCCTGTTCCAGCCCGCCGTTCCACGGATGGCCGTAGTTCAGCCGCAGGAAGTTGCCGAAGCCGCCGGTGGCCGAGAACAGCGGACCGGGCGCGATGCTGATGCCGTGGCCCAGCGCGGCGCGATGCAGTTGCAGCGTGTCGATGCGTTCGGGCAGCTCGACCCAGATGAAGTAGCCGCCCTGCGGACGCGTGGCACGGGTGCCCTTGGGAAAATGCCGCGCCACGGCCTGCAGCATCTCGCCCTGTTGCAGGGCCAGCTGCTGGCGGAACTGGCGCAGGTGGCGATCGAAGCCGCCTTTTTCCAGGTAGGCGGCGATGGCGGCCTGGGTGGGCGCGGCGGTGGCCAGGCTGGTGGTGAGCTTGTTGCGCATGATGCGGCGCGTGTAGCGGCCGCCGGCGACCCAGCCGACCCGGTAGCCCGGCGCCAGCGTCTTCGAGAACGAGGAACAGTGCATCACGATGCCCTCGCGGTCGAAGGCCTTGGCCGGGCGCGGGCGCTTGTCGCCGAAATAGAGTTCGCCGTAGACGTCGTCCTCGATCAGCGCCACGCCGTGGCGCGTCAGCAGCTTGACCAGCGCTTCCTTCTTGGCGTCGGGCATCAGGCTGCCCAGCGGGTTCTGGAAGGTGGTCATCAGCCAGCAGGCGCGCGGCTTGTGGCGCACGATGGCCTGGGCCAGCGCGTCCAGGTCGATGCCCTCGCGCGGATGGGTGGCCACCTCGATGGCGTGCAGCTGGTTGCGTTCCAGCGATTGCAGCGCCGCGTAGAAGGTCGGCGATTCCACGATCACCGCGTCGCCCGGCCGCGTCACCGCGCTCAGGCACAGGTTGAGCGCGTCCAGCGCGCCGTTGGTGATGATGATGTCGTCCACCGGCACCGTCAGGCCGTCGGCCAGGTAGCGCAGCGCGATGGCGCGGCGCAGCGCGGCGTCGCCGGGGCTGAGGTCATCGATCGAGCCCCAGGGGTCGAGCTTCTGCACCGTCGACGCCATGAACTTGGCCAGCCGGCCATAGGGCAGCAGCGAGGGATTGGGAAAGGCCGAGCCGAAGGGCAGCATGTCGCGCCGCAGGGTGGCGTTGAGCACCTGCAGCACCTTGTCGCTGACATCCACCGGATGGCGGACGGCAGCGGCGCTGGAGACGGCCTCCAGTTCCGGCAACGTGGCCTGCGGCGCGCGCAGCACGTAGTAGCCGGAACGGTCGCGCGCGCGGATCAGGCCGCGCGCCTCCAGCAGGTAGTAGGCCTTGAACACCGTCGACGGGCTGACGCCGCGGCTGGCGCTGGTCTGGCGCACCGAGGGCAGCCGGTCGCCGGCCTGCAGCAGGCCCGACAGGATCGAGCCGGTGATTTCCTCGGTCAACTTTTCATAGCGTTTCATGGCGGTTCCGCGCGGGCGGCCTGCAAGGAGAGGGAATGGGATCAGTGGGACATGCCGATCGCGCGCATCGCCAGGCGCATGGCCCAGGCCGCCACGCCCAGCGCGGCGACGCTGCCGGCCCAGATCAGCGCCAGCCACAGTAGCCGGCTGCGCCAGGAGGGGAGCGTCGTGGCGGCGCCCTTGTCGGATCGATATTGCATCAGTGATACCCCTCGCCCGCGCGCACCTTGCCGCGGAACACGTAATAGGACCAGGCCGTGTACATCAGGATGACCGGGATGATGGCCAGCGCGCCCACCAGCGCGAAGCCCAGGCTCTGCGGCGGCGCGGCCGCCGTCCAGATCGAGACGTCCGGCGGAATGATGGCCGGCCAGATGCTGATGCCCAGGCCGCTGTAGCCCAGGAACACCAGCCCCAGCGACAGCAGGAAGGGGCCGGCGGCGGGCGCGCCCCGCACGCGGCGGATCAGGTCGAAGCCGGCCGCCGCCACCAGCAGCGGCACGGGCAGGAACCAGAACATATTGGGCAGGCTGAACCAGCGCTGCGCGATCTGCGGCTGCGCCAGCGGCGTCCACAGGCTGAGCGCGGCGATCACGGCCAGCAGCGCCAGCGTCAGCGGCTTGGCGGCGCGGCACATGCGACGTTGCAACGCGCCCTCGGTCTTCATGATCAGCCAGGTGCAGCCCAGCAGCGCATAGGCGGCCACCAGGCCCGCGCCGGTGAACAGCGAGAAGGGGCTGATCCAGTCCCAGGGACCGCCCTGGTAGACGCGGCCGACGACCGGGATGCCCTCGATGTAGGCGCCCAGCGCCACGCCCTGGAAGAAGGTGGCGCAGATCGAGCCCAGCACGAAGGCGCGGTCCCACAGCGGGCGGTGGCGTTCGTCGGCCTTGAAGCGGAACTCGAAGGCCACGCCACGGAAGATCAGGCCCAGCAGCATGAACACCAGCGGCAGATGCAGCGCGTGCAGGATGACGGAATAGGCCAGCGGAAAGGCGGCCATCAGGCCGGCGCCGCCCAGCACCAGCCAGGTCTCGTTGCCGTCCCATACGGGCGCCACGGTGTTGACCATGACGTCGCGCTCCCCGGGGTCGGACACCAGCGGGAAGAGTATGCCGATGCCCAGGTCGAAGCCGTCCATGATGACGTACATCATGATGCCGAACAGGATGATCACGGCCCAGATCAATGCGAGGTCGATGCCCATCTCATGCTCCCGAATGCGAGGTTTGCGGCGGCAGGCCGGCGCCGGTGGAGGCGGCGGACAGGGGGCGCGACGGCTGGCGCGGTTCGCCGGGTCCGCCGGACAATGGGGCGTGGCCGGGGGCGGGCGTGGGACCCATGCGGATCAGGCGCAGCATGTAGGACACGCCGGCGCCGAACACCAGCAGGTATACCGCCACGAAAAGCGCCAGCGTCAGCGTCAGCTCGCCCAACCCGTGCGGCGTGGCCGCATCGGCCGTGCGCATCACGCCGTACACCACCCAGGGCTGGCGGCCCACTTCGGTGACATACCAGCCGGCCAGCATGGCGATCAGTCCAGAGGGTCCCATCCACAGCGCGAAGCGTTGCAGCGCGCGGGATTCGTACAGCCGGCCGCGCCAGCGCGTCCACAGCGCCCAGATCGCCAGCGCGATCATCAGCAGACCCAACCCGACCATGACGCGGAAGGACCAGAACACCACCGGCACGTTGGGCCGGTCCGCCGCCGGGTAGGACTTCAGGCCGGGGAACTGCCCGTCCCAGCTGTGGGTGAGGATCAGGCTGCCCAGGCGCGGGATGTTGAGCGCGTAGCGGGTTTCCTCCTTGTCCATGTCGGGCAGGCCAAACAGGGTCAGCGGCACGCCGGCGCCCGGCTCGTTTTCCCAATGGCCTTCCATGGCAGCGACCTTGGCGGGCTGGTGCTTGAGCGTGTTCAGTCCGTGGACGTCGCCCACCACGGCCTGCAGCGGCGCGACCAGCAGCAGCATGCCCATGGCCATCGCGAACATCTTCTTCACCGCCGGGCTGCGGTCGCCGCGCAGCAGGTGCCAGGCGCCGGACGCGCCCACCATCAGCGCCGTGGCCAGGAAGGCGGCGATGCCCATGTGCGCCAGGCGATAGGGGAAGGACGGATTGAAGATCACCGCCAGCCAGTCCGTGGGCACGACCTGGCCGTTGACGATCTCGTAGCCGGCCGGCGTCTGCATCCAGCTGTTGGACGCCAGGATCCAGGTGGCCGACACCAGCGTGCCCAGCGCCACCATCACCGTGGAAAAAAAGTGCAGGCCGGGCCCGACGCGCGACCAGCCGAACAGCATCACGCCCAGGAAGCCCGCTTCCAGGAAGAAGGCGGTCAGCACCTCGTAGGCCAGCAGCGGGCCGGTGATGCTGCCGGCGAAGTCGGAGAAGAAGCTCCAGTTGGTGCCGAACTGATAGGCCATCACCAGGCCGGACACCACGCCCATGCCGAAGTTGACGGCGAAGATCTTGGTCCAGAAGTGATAGAGATCCCGGTACACCGTGGCGCGGGTGCGCAGCCACAGGCCCTCGAGCACCGCCAGATAGCTGGCCAGCCCGATCGTGATGGCGGGGAAGATGATGTGAAAGGAGATGGTGAAGCCGAACTGTATTCGGGCGAGCAATAGCGCGTCGCTGTCCATGACGGTCGTTCCTGGTGCGTGTTGAAGCTACGCCGTCAAAGTAGATCTCCGCGCTTGAACAGTACAGATTCAGAGAAAACTAAAAAAAGCGTATCAGTTTGGCCGCAGATATCGCACAAGGCTTGGTTTCATTAGGGAAATAGCCTGTTTTCCGCAATTCGCATAGTGGGGACGAAGCACAAGAAAAACGGCGCAGCTGGTCCTGGGGGACCCTCTGCGCCGCTGCATGCGTGGTGCCAGTGCCACTGCGCCGCTGTTCAGGCGCGCGCCGCCTCGTCGATCAGCGCTGCTACTTCGGGTGCGCGCGAGGCGAGCGATGCGTGGCTGGCGTCCAGCGTGATGACCTTGCGCGCGTTCAGGCGGCCGGACATCCAGGCCTGGTTCTCGGGCGTGATCATGCGGTCCTGGCTGGAGATCTGGTACCAGCTCGGTTTGTCGCGCCAGGCCGGCCGGGTCACCGTGGTGCCGAAGGCCGAGGCCAGCGGCGCCTTCTGCGTCACGGCCATGACCAGTGCGTCGTCGGCGCTCAGGTCCTGGCAGAAGCTTTCGTGGAACTTGTCGGCGCGCAGCCACAGGTAGCCGTCGCTGTCGGGCGCCAGGTGGGGCGCGGCGGCGGGCAGGCGCTGCTGGGTCAGGCCGCCCGCGCTTTCGCCGGCGTCGGGCGCGAAGGCGGCGATGTAGACCAGGCCCGTGACGTTGGGCTGGTTGCCGGCCTCGGTGATGACGGCGCCGCCGTAGGAATGGCCGGCCAGCAGCACCGGGCCAGGCTGCTGGGCGATCATCTTGCGCAGCCGTTCGGCGTCGTCCGCCAGCGAGGTCAGCGGCAGCTCGACGGCGTGCAGGCCGGCGTGGCCCAGGCGCGACAGTTCCAGGATGACCCGGCTCCAGTGGGCGGCGCCGCCCCAGAAACCGTGGACCAGGATGATGGTGGGTTTGCTGCTCATCGGCAGTCTCCATGAATGGGTCGGAGTCTGATCATGCCGCACGCCGTGCGCGCTTTCCACCGCGTCGGTCGCGGTATTTACCTATGCATACATATGCGCGGTCGCTGTCAGCCCGGGGCGCGGCGGACCGCCGGCGCGGGCGCCATGCGCTGCGCGCGCTGGCTCAGCCAGACGCTGGCCACCACCACCGCCATGCCGGCCAATTGGGCCGCGCTCAGGCCCTGGCCGAGCACGCCCCAGCCCAGCAGCACGGCCGTCACCGGGCTGAGAAAGCCCAGCGAGGACACGGCGGCCGGCTCCAGCCGCGCCACGCCTCGGAACCACAGCACATAGGTGAGCGCGGCGCCGATCAGCCCCAGGTAGGCGATGCCGGCCACGTTCAGCAGGCTGAACGCGGGCAGCGCGGGCTCGGCCAGCAGGGCGGCCGGCGCCAGCAGGATGCCGCCGGCCGTCAATTGCCAGGACGTGAAGGTCAGCGCCGACACGGGCGGTTGCCAGCGGCGACTGAGCACCGTGCCCAGCGCCATCGAGGCCGCGCTGGCCAGGCCGGCGGCCACGCCGATCGGGTCCAGCGCCGCCTTGGGCGTGAGCACCAGCAGCGCCACGCCGCCCAGGCCGGCGGCCGCGGCCAGCACCGCCAGGCCGCGCACCGGCGCGCCCAGCAGCAGCCGCGCCAGCGCGATCACCAGCAGCGGCTGGATCGCGCCCAGCGTCGCCGCCACGCCGCCGGGCAGGCGGTAGGCGGCCACGAACAGCATGGCCCAGAACACCGAGAAATTCAGCGCGCCCAGCAGGAACACGCGCGGCCACCAGATGCCCCGCGGCAGCTGGCGCACGAACAACAGCAGCAGCAGGCCGGCGGGCAGCGCGCGCAGCATGGCCACGGTCAGGGGAATACCGGGCGGCAACATCAGCGTGGTCACCACGTAGGTGCTGCCCCAGATGGCCGGCGCGGCGGCGGTGAGCAGGAGGTCGGAACTGCGGTTCTTGGTCATGTCCTGGCAGCGGCCTGGGCCGGTGTCCGTTGAGGGTTTCGGGGAGATCCAGGACCGTGCATGCGGCGCCTTGGCGTCATGACCGGAAGGCTAATTGAATTCCTGCTTCGTGATAATGGCCATTATGATCGCGATATCGTTCACCAAAGGTAAATAATCCGTGGACCATCTGACCGCGCTGCGGGTATTCCGGCAAGTGGTGGAGCAGGGCGGCTTCGCCGCCGCGTCGCGGCAGCTCGGCCTGTCGCCCGCCGCCGTCAGCAAGAACATCGCCGAACTCGAGGCCCACGTCGCGGCGCGCCTGCTGAATCGCACCACGCGGCGCATGAGCCTGACCGAGGCGGGCACGCGCTACTACGAGCAAGTCGCGCGCATCCTGGACGAGCTGCGCGAGGCCGAGCAGTCGCTCGGGCCGCTGCAATCCGCGCCCACGGGCACGCTGCGCGTCAGCGCGCCCATGTCCTTCACGCTGACGCGCCTGTCGGCCGCGATTCCCGCCTTCCTGGCGCGCCATCCGGACCTGTCGCTGGACCTGAACCTGGAGGACCGGCGCGTGGACATCGTCAAGGAAGGCTACGACCTGGCGATACGCGGCACGGACCGGCTGGAGGATTCCAGCCTGGTGGCGCGCCGGCTGATGACCCTGGAGCATGTGCTGTGCGCGGCGCCTGCCTATCTGGCGCGTCATGGCGCACCGGCCTCGCCGGCCGACCTGCGCGGCCATGAGTGCGTGCAGTTCACGCTGTCGGGCCATGCCGACGAATGGACCTTCCAGCGCGCGGGGCAGACCCAGCGCGTGCCGGTGCGGGGGCGCTACAAGGTCGGCTCCAGCCTGGCGGTGCGCGATGCCCTGCGCGCCGGCTTCGGCCTGAGCCTGGTGCCGCGCGTGTATGTGCAGGACGATCTGGCGAGCGGCGCGTTGCGCGCCGTGCTGGACGACTGGCGGCCGGTGCAGACCGACATCTACGTGGTGTATCCGTCGCGCCGCCACATGGTGGCCAAGGTGCGCGCCTTCATCGATTTCCTGGTCGAGGAACTGGGCCCGCCCGGGCCCTGAGGCGCGGGCGGGCAGAGGCGGCGCTCAATACATGTGCTGACCGCCGTTCATGGCGATGTTGCTACCCGTCATGAACGCGGCCGCGTCGCTGCAGACGAAGGCCACCAGCGCCGCCACCTCGTCCGGCTCGCCCAGCCGGCCCAGCGGGATCTGCGGCAGGATCTTCTCCTTCAGCACCTCTTCCGGCACGGCCTTGACCATGCTGGTGGCCAGGTAGCCGGGCGAGATGGTGTTCACCGTCACGCCCTTCCTGGCCAGCTCCAGCGCCAGCGACTTGGTGAAGCCGTGGATGCCGGCCTTGGACGCCGCGTAGTTGGCCTGGCCGAACGCGCCCTTGCTGCCGTTGACCGACGAGATGTTGACGATACGTCCCCAGCCCCGATCCGACATGGCCCCGCATAGCGGTTGGGTCATGTTGAACATCGAGTCCAGGTTGCTGCGCATCACCTCGGTCCAGTCCTCGTAGCGCATCTTGCGCAGGCTGGCGTCGCGCGTGATGCCGGCGTTGTTGACCAGGATGTCGACCTGCCGGCCGTCCTGTTCCAGCTGGCGGACCAGCGCCTGGCACGCTGCGTTATCGGCCACGTCGACCTGATACAGCGTGAAGTCGCGGCCCAGCCCGGCCTGTTCGTCCTGCCAGGCGCGGGCGGCGGCCGCGCTGCGGTGATACGTCACCAGGACCTGGTGGCCGGCATCATGCAGCGCGATGGCGATGGCGCGGCCCAGGCAGCCGGTGCCGCCGGTCACCAGCGCGGTGCGTGCTTGGCGGGAAGCGTCATTCGCCATGTCGGGCTCCCGCCTGCGTGGCTTCGCGCATCGCGCCGCAGGCGCTGGCCACCTGGTCGGACATGTTGGACCAGAACTGCGTCACGGGCGTGGCGGCCAGGCCGGTGGCGGCCCCGGCGGCGTCATGCAGCCAGCCGTTCATGGCCTCGCTCCAGCCGGCCGCCAGCGCGGCCTGCTCCTCGAGCGCGGCATGGGTGAGGGCCTTGCTGGCTTCCAGCTGGGCCTGCCATTGCTTGCGGGTGACCTCGCCCAGCGCTGGCGCGATTTCCTGCCAGTTGCCGGACGCCTTGAGCGGGGCCAGGGTGGACAGGTACTCGGCGGCGGCGCCGCCGTACAGGCGTTGGCCCAGCGCCAGCCAGCGCTGCTGGCTTTGCTGGGCCAGCAGGGCGAGTCGCTGGCAGTACGCGGCGTTGGCGCCGAACAGACCCGTGGGCGTGGAGGCTGTCGTTTTCTTCATCATCCGTCCTTTTAAAGTGTCGTGGTAAGGGGCAACGAATACTTGGCCTCAAGCCATCTGGCTGAGGGTCTTGCGAAAGCGGGCCAGCGAGAACATGAACAGCGCGGTGCCGATCAGGGCCAGGGCGAGGAAGGGCTTCCAGACGACGTCGATTCCCGCGCCCCGGTAGAGAATGGCCTGGCCTAGCTCCACGAAATGCGTGGTGGGCGCGGCCAGCATGATGTCCTGCACGAACTGGGGCATGCTCTCGCGCGGCGTGGTGCCGCCCGACAGCATCTGCAAGGGCAGCAGCACCAGCACCAGCAGCATGCCGAATTGCGGCATGCTGCGCGCCAGCGTGGCCATGAAGATGCCCATCGAGGTGGTGGCGAACAGGTGTAGGGCCGCGCCGGCCAGGAACAGGGCGACGGACCCTTCTATCGGCACTTGCAGCAGCCCGCGCACGATGAACGTCAACGATAGCGCGGCCGACGCCAGTACGACCAGCCCCATCGACCACACTTTGGCGACCATGATCTCCGTCGGTGTCACCGGCATGACAAGCAGGTGTTCGATGGTGCCGTGCTCGCGCTCGCGGATCAGCGCGGCGCCGGTCAGGATGATGGACAGCATGGTGACGTTGTTGATGATCTCCATCAGCGCGCCGAACCAGGCCTGGGTCAGGTTGGGGTTGAAGCGCATGCGCACCGCCAGGCCCACCGGCGGCTCGGCGCTGGCGCGGTAGCGGCGCGCGAACTCGTTGATCTCGTCGGCGACGATCTGCTGGATGTAGTTGCTGCCGGTGAAGGCCTGGCTCATGCGGGTGGCGTCCACATTGAGCTGGATCTGCGCCGGCCGGCCGGCCAGCACGTCGCGCTGGAAGTCGGGCGGGATGTTCAGCGCGAAGGTGTAGCGGCCGGCGTCCATGCCGGCGTCGGCCTGCGCCGGCGTCACCATCGCCGGGCGCGTGAAGTGCGGAGGGTAGAAGGCCGAGACGATGCGCGCCGACAGCGGCGAGCCGTCCTCGTCGACCACGGCGATGGCGGCGTTGTGCAGCGATTCGGGCACGGCGGTGGCGGCCGTGTAGATCATCAGCGTGAACGACACCGTGATCAGGATCAGCATCATCGGGTCGCGCGCCAGGCTCCACAGTTCCTTCACGCCCAGTCGCCAGATATTGGACCAGTGCCGCATTTCAGCGCTCCTGTTTGCGCAGCAGCAGCGCCGACGCGCCCAGCGCCACCGGTATGGCCGCCAGCAGCGGCCAGAACGAGGACTGCAGGTTGGACAGGTCCAGCGCCTTGCTGAAGACGCCACGGCTGATGGTGAGCATGTGCGTGGCCGGGTAGACCTGGCCGATCAGCTTGCCCAGGCCTTCCAGCGAGGCGACCGGCGTGAGCAGGCCGGCGAACTGCACCGCCGGCACCAGCGTGCCGATCATGGTGAAGAACAGCGCCGCGATCTGGCTGCGCGTGAAGGTCGAGGCCAGCAGGCCGATGGCGGTGGCCACCACGTTGTAGATCAGCGCCGCCAGCAGCAGCGTGGCGAAGCTGCCCGTGACCGGCACGCCGAACACCGTCACCGCCAGCAAGGCCATCAGCAGGAAGTTCAGCATGGCCAGCGCCACATAGGGCGCCTGTTTGCCCAGCAGGAATTCCAGCCGCGTGACCGGCGTGACGTACAGGTTGATGATGGAGCCCAGCTCTTTCTCCCGCACCACCGCCAGCGCGGTCAGCATGGCGGGCATCATGAGCAGCAGCAGCGGAATCACGGCCGGCACCATCGCCGGCAGGCTGCGCACGTCGGGGTTGTAGCGAAAGCGCGTCTCCACGCTGGCGGTGGCCGCCGTGGAGACGCCCAGGCGCTCGCGCGCCTGCTGCGCCAGCCAGCCCTGGTGCATGCCCAGCACGTAGCCACGGATGGTCTCGGCGCGCTGCGGCATGGCGCCGTCGATCCACACGCCGATCTGCGCAGGCTTGCCGCGCTGCGCGTCGCGGGCGAAGCCCTGCGGGATCTCGATGGCCAGCGACAGCTCGCCGCTGCGCATGCGCGCGTCCATGTCCTGGTAGTCCGTCACGGGTCGATGTTCGATGAAGTAGCGCGAGCCGGACAGGTTCAGCGCGTAGTTCTGGCTCAACCCGGTCTGGTCGCGGTCCATCACCGCGTAGCGCAGGTCTTCCACGTCCAGGCTGATGCCGAAGCCGATGACGAACATCAACAGCAGCGAGCCGGCCAGCGCCAGCGTGGCGCGCACCGGGTCGCGCCGCAGCTCCAGCGCTTCGCGCCACATATAGCTCAGCATGCGCTGCGGGCTGAAGCGACGGTGGGCGACGGGGGCGGCGGGTTGGGCGGCGGCGTCCTCGCGCGCCGGCGCGGCCGCCTTGGCGCCGGCGCCGGCGTCGATCAGGTAGGCGATGAAGGCCTCTTCCAGCGTGGCCGCGCCGCGCTCGCGCGTGATCTCGGCGGGCGAGGCGCTGACCAGCACGCGGCCAGCGTGCATCAGCGACATGCGGTCGCAGCGCTCGGCCTCGTTCATGAAGTGCGTGGAGATGAAGATCGTGACCTGGTCCTGCCGCGCCAGCGCGATCAGGAGGCGCCAGAAGTTGTCGCGCGCCACCGGGTCCACGCCCGAGGTCGGTTCGTCCAGGATCAGCAGCTCGGGCTTGTGCACCATGGCCACGGCCAGCGACAGGCGCTGGCGCACGCCCATGGGCAGGTTCTCGGGCAGCGCGTCGCGCACCGCGTCCAGGCTGAAGCGCGCGGCCATCTCGTCCACGCGCGCGGGAATCTCGGCCTCGGGCACGTGGAACAGCCGGGCGTGCAGCACCAGGTTCTGTTCCACCGTCAGCTCGCCGTACAGCGAGAAGGCCTGCGACATGTAGCCGACGCGGCGGCGCGCGTCGATGTTCCTCGGATCGACCTCCTGGCCGAACAGCCAGGCGCGGCCCTCGCTGGCCGGCAGCAGGCCGGTCAGCATCTTCATGGTGGTGGACTTGCCGCAGCCGTTCGAGCCCAGGAAGCCGAAGATCTCGCCCTTGCGGATGCGGAAGTTGACGTGGTCCACGGCCACGAAGTCGCCGAAGCGCATGGTCAGGTCGCGCGCCTCGATGGCGATCTCGGCCTGGTCGTCCAGCGCCAGCGGCACGATGCGCACCGGCTCGTGGCCGCGGCGCTTCTCTTCGGGCAAGAGCGCGATGAAGGCTTCCTCCAGCGAGGCGGCGCGGCCGCGCGCCTGCAGCCCGGCGGGTGTGTCCTGGGCCAGCACGCGGCCGTCGTCCAGCGCGATCAACCAGTCGAAGCGCCGCGCCTCGTCCATGTAGGCCGTGGCCACGATCACGCTCATGGCGGGGCGCTCGGCGCGGATGGCGTTGATCAGGTCCCAGAACTGCGCGCGCGCCAGCGGGTCCACGCCGGTGGTCGGTTCGTCCAGGATCAGCAGGTCCGGGTCGTGGATCAGCGCGCAGCACAGCCCCAGCTTCTGCTTCATGCCGCCGGACAGCTTGCCGGCCGGGCGCGACAGGAAGGCCGCCATGCCGGTGCTGCGCGTCAGGCTGTCGATGCGCCGGCGCCGCTCGGCCGCGTCATGGCCGAACAGCCGGCCGAAGAATTGCAGGTTCTCTTCCACCGACAGGGTCGGGTAGAGGTTCTTGCCCAGGCCCTGCGGCATGTAGGCGATGCGCGGGCAGACGGCGTCGCGGTGGCGGCCGTCGGCCATGTCGCCGCCCAGCACCGTCACGCGCCCGTCCTGCGCGGCGCGCGCGCCGGCCACCAGCGACAGCAGGCTGGACTTGCCCACGCCGTCCGGGCCGATCAGGCCCACCATGCGGCCCGCCGGCACGTCCAGCGTCACGTCGTCCAGCGCCAGCACCTCGCCGTAGCGCAGGCTGACGCCGGCCAGCGACGCGACGGGCGGCGCGGCGGAGGGGACGCCGGGTTGCGTGGCCATCAGGGCACCCGAACTTCAAGTTGGGCGGGCCACTGCGCGCCGGCATCCAGCTTGATCCAGGCCACGCCGGGCAGGCCGGTCTTGACCTGTTGCAGGTGCTTGTGCAGCAGCTCGGGACTGATCTGGGCCTTCACGCGGAACATCAGCTTCTGCCGCTCGCTGGCGGTTTCCACCGTCTTGGGCGTGAACTGGGCGGTGCTGGCGACGAAGGACACGGCGGCCGGAATGACGTACTGCGGCGCGGCGTCCAGGATAATGCGCACGTCCTGGCCGAGCGCCACGCGGCCGGCGGCCTGCTCGGGCAGGAAGAAGGTCATGTAGACGTCGGCCAGGTCGACCATGTTGAGCACCTTGCCGCCCGCGCCCAGCACTTCGCCCGGTTGCGCCACGCGATACTGCACGCGGCCGGCGCGCGGCGCGCGCAGCTCGCTGTCGGCCAGGTCGGCGTCGATGCGCGCGACCGTGGCCTGCGCCGCCTCGACCGCCGATTGCGCGCCCACCTGGGCGGCGCGCGCGGCCTCGATGGCGGCGGCCGCGGCCGTCACCTGGGCGCGCGCGGCATGCACGGCGGCCTGGACGCTGCGCACGCGGGCGCGGTCGTCGTCCAGTTCCTGGATCGACGAGGCGCCTTCGCGCGACAAGGTTTCGGAGCGCGCCAGGCGCCGGCGCGCGGCGTCCAGCTCGCTCTCGCGCTGCGCCACCACGGCCTGGGCCGCCAGCTTGTCGCTTTCGCGCTGCGCGGTCTGGGCGGCGGCGCTGGCCACGCCGTTGATCGCGCGCTGCTGCTGGGCCACGGCCTCGGCGCGCTGGGCCAACAGGGTATCGACCTGCATGCGCGCCAGCGGCTGGCCGGCGGCGACAAAGTCGCCTTCCTTGACCAGCACGTCCTGCACGCGGCCGGGCAGCTTGGCGGCGACATCGATCTCGGTGGCTTCGATGCGACCGTTGCCGCTGATGAAGCCTTCGCCGGGGCCGTGGTCGCCCAGCAGGCGCCAGCCCAGGTAGCCGGCGCCAGCCACGGCCACGACGAGCAGGGCGGGAAGCAGTTTCTTGGCGGGTATGCGCATGGGCGGAGATCCTTCGGGTTTATTGGCCGCGAACCGGCGCGGGCGGGGCGGCATCGGCGGGTGTGGCGGATGGGGTGGGCGTCTCGGTCAGGGCAGGCGGGCGCGTGCCGCCGCCCAGCGCCGCGTACAGGCCGACGCGGCTGGACAGCAGCGCGCGCCGCGTCTGCACCAGCTTCTGCTGCGCGGCCAGCAGGTCGCGCTGCGCGTCCAGCACTTCCAGGTAGGGCGAGGCGCCGTGGTCGTAGCGCAGCTGGGCCAGCCGGGCGCGTTCGCCCTGCGCGGCGACGGTGGCGCGCAACACCTCCACCTGCTCGGCCAGCCAGTGGCGCGCCGACAGCGCGTCGGACACGTCGCGGAAAGCGCTCTGGATGGCTTTCTCGTAGCCGGCCACGGCCTGGTCGCGGCGCGTCTCGGCCAGGTCCAGCGCGGCGGAGCGGCGGCCGGCGTCGAAGATCGGCAGGCTTAGCTTCGGCGCGAAGCTCCAGGCGCGGCTGCCGCTGTCGAACAGGCCTTCCAGCTCGGCGCTGGCGGTGCCGTAGGCGCCGGTCAGCGTGATGGACGGGAAGAAGGCGGCGCGGGCGGCGCCGATGTTGGCGTTGGCGGCTTTTAGACGGTGCTCGGCCGCGACGATGTCGGGACGGCTGGCCAGCAGGTCGGACGGCAGTCCCGCCGGCAGGTCGCGCATGACGGCGGCGTCGTCCAGCCGCGCGCCGGCCGGAGGCAGCGCCAGCGGGCCGCCCGCCAGCAGCGCCAGCGCGTGGGCCTGCGCCGCGCGGCTCTGTTCCAGGTCCGCGCCCAGCGCCGTGGCCTGCTGCCACAGCGTTTCCACCTGGGTCAGGTCCAGCCGCGAGATCGCGCCGACCTCGAAGCGGCGCTTGAAGATGCGCAGCGATTCGGCGCGCGAGGCAATGGTCGCGCGCGTCAGCGCCAGGCGTTCGTCCAGCTCGCGCAGCGTCAGGTAGCCGTCGGCCACCTGCGTGATCAGGCTGAGCGTGGCGGCCCTGGCGGCGGCGTCGGAGGCCAGGTAGTTTTGCAGCGCGGCGTCCTTCAGGCTGCGCACGCGGCCCCAGAAATCCAGCTCCCAGCTCGCCATGCCGACGCCGACCTGGTACTGGCTGCTGATCTGCGGCTGGCGCGTCAGGTTCAGGTCGCCCGGCACGCGGGCGCGCGACCCGTCGGCCTGCACGCCTATCGTGGGGAACTGGTCGGCGCGCTGGATGCCATAGAGCGCACGCGCTTCCTCGACGCGCAGCAGCGCCGTGCGCAGGTCGCGGTTGTTGCGCAGCGCGCTGTCGATCAGGTCTTGCAGGATCGGGTCGGTGTAGTAGTCGCGCCAGCTGACGGTCGCCGCCGCCGGCGCCTCGGCGTCCGCCGTGGGCGCCTGCTCATAGGTCGTGGGCACCGGTGCGGCGGGACGCTGGTAATCGGGCGCCATGGACAGGCAGCCGCCCGCCAGCAGCGGCAGCAGCGCCGCGCCTAGCGCGCGCAGCACGCGCGCGGATGCCGGACGGGCGGGCAGGTCTGGGGTCATTCCTCTTTCTCCAGGACATAGGCGCCGGGCGCGTCCGCCAGCACGGGATAGCCGCGGCGCGGCGCGCCCAGGGCGGGCGGCTTGCGGGGCTTGCCGGAAAGGCCGGCGAGCCAGCTCGTCCAGGCCGGCCACCATGAACCGTCGTGCGCGGGCGCGGCCTGCAGCCACTCGTCCGGCGTCAGCGTGGGGCCGCCGGCGGGACGCGCCAGACTGCGGTAGCGGCGGCGCGGGTGGCCGGGTTCGCTGACGATGCCGGCGTTATGGCCGCCGCTGGTCAGCACGAAGTCCAGCGGCGCTGGCGTCAGGCCGTGCAGCTTGAACACGGAGCGCCATGGCGCCACGTGGTCGTTCTCGGTGCCTACGCAGAACAAGGGCAGCCGCAGGTCGCGCAGCATCACCGGGCGGCCGTCGACCCGATACCGGTTGGCCGCCAGGTCGTTGTGCAGGAACAGCTGGCGCAGGTATTGGCCGTGCATGCGCGCGGGCATGCGGGTCGCGTCGGCATTCCAGGCCATCAGGTCCGACATGGGCGCTCGCCGGCCCAGCAGGTATTCGTTGATCATGCGCGACCACAGCAGGTCATAGGACCGCAGCATCTGGAAGGCGCCGGCCATCTGCCGCGAGGTCAGGTAGCCGGTGCGCGCCATCTGCGCCTCCAGCAGGCTGACCTGGCTTTCGTCGATGAACAGCGCCAGCTCGCCCGGCTCGCTGAAGTCGGTCTGCGCGGCCAGCAGGCTCAGGCTGGCCAGGCGCGTGTCGCCGTCGCGCGCCATGGCGCTGGCGGCGATGGCCAGCAGGGTGCCGCCCAGGCAGTAGCCGGCGGCGTGCACGCGCGTGTCGGGCACGATGGCGGCGATGGCGTCCAGCGCTTCGCCGATGCCGAGCGCGAGATAGTCGTCCATGCCCAGCTCGCGGTCCTGCGCGCCGGGATTCTTCCAGGAAATGCAGAACACCGTATGACCCTGGCGCACGAGGTAGGCGATCAGCGAGTTGTGCGGCGACAGGTCCAGGATGTAGTACTTCATGATCCAGGCCGGCACGATCAGCACGGGCTCGGGGCGCACGGTCGGGGTGGCGGGGCTGTACTGCAGCAGTTCCATCAGCCGGTTGCGCCACACCACCTTGCCGGGCGTGACGGCGACCTGCTTGCCGGGGATGTAGTCGCCGGCGCCCGCGGGCGGCTGGTTGGCCAGCGCGCGCATCGCGTCTTCCCAGGCATGGGCGGCGCCGCGCAGCAGGTTGGCGCCGCCTTCCTGCCAGGTCTGGCGCATCACTTCGGGGTTGCCGGCGATCTGGTTGCCCGGCGACAGCAGGTCCAGCCACTGGCGCGCGGCAAAGGCCGCCAGCTGCGCGTGATGGGGATCCACGCCGGGCACGCCCTGCGTGGCCTGTTCCCACCACTGCTGGGCCGCCAGGAATCCTTCGCTCCACAGGTTATAGGGCCATTGGCGCCAGCCTTCATCGGCATAGCGGCGGTCACGGGCAGCGGGGGCGTCCGGCGCCGGGGCCGCCGTGACGGGCAGCAGATGGCGGCCCAGTTGCGCGGCCTGGCGAAATGCCAGGCTGGCCAGTTCAGCCTGTTTGCCCGGGGCGCAGGCCAGGTGCGAGGCCCAGTCCGTCCAGGCCAGCAGGCCGGCCGCCGGCGACAGGCCGCCGGTCCAGCGGGCCATCGCGGCGCGCGCGGCCGTGTCCAGCGTGTTCGCTTTGCTTGCCCATGCGGAATCGGATGAGGTCGGCATGCATGCTCCAGGACGCCGGCGGGCTTGCGCCGCCGGCAGGCGGCCACTCGGGCGTGGAGGCGGGCTGGTGGCCCGGTTCCGGCGCCGGCGGCGGCCGATGGCAGGATCTTGCTGTCATTGTGCCCAGGCGGTCTTGATCATTCCTTGATCAAAGTCAAGTTAGCGACCGGCCAGTCGGTTTTTAATGGACCCGTTCTGTTCAGGAGTGGGGCCATGGGGACTCAGCGGCGCCGGCTTGCGCCGGCTTTGCGGGTCGCGCAGATACTTGACGCGGCGCTGCAGGAGTTTTCGGCTTCGGGATACGCGGGCGCGAGGATGGATGACATCGCGCTGCGGGCGGGCCTGTCCAAGGGCGGGCTGTATGCGCATTTCTCCAGCAAGGAAGCGGTGTTCGAGGCGCTGATCGCGCGTCACCTGAGCCCGGCGCCGCTGGACGTGGAGGCGGTGGTCGACGGCGCCTCGTCCACGCGCGATCTGGCTGAACGCATCGTCGATCAGCTCTATGTAAGCCTGGCCAATCCGGCCATGATCAGCGCCATGCGGCTGCTGCTGGCCGAAAGCGCCCGCGTGCCGCAGCTGGCCGCGCGCTGGCGGCGCGAGACCACCGACGCCCAGCAGGCCTGCCTGGCGCGCCTGCTGGAGCGGGCGCGCGCGCGCGGGCTGTGCGCGGGCGGCGTGGCGCAGGAACATCCCTGGCTGCTGTTGTCGCCCATCGTGCATACCATGGTGGCCTGCATCCTGCTCGGGCCCCAGGAGCGCATCGACATGGCTGCCCGCAGGCGCGCCCATGCGGCGCTGATCGGCGAACTGCTGGAAGCGGGCGGCGGGCAAGCCGGCGCGCCAGCGCAGATTGGCGACCGGTAGATGAATCCGCGCCCGGCTTGACACCGTCTTGAGCATGGTGTCGTATGCTGTCGCCGGACGCTACGATTCTTTCATCCTTATCCACAAGAGGGGGCGGCTTGCCTACATCGGGAATGACTGCCCGCGTGTCATCGTGGCGTTTCCTGCCCGTTGCGCTGGCCATGGTGCTGCCGGTCCTGCTCTGTGTGGGCTGGAGCTGGTTTCACGCAGTCGGCGAGGTGCGCAAGGACGCGTCGATCGCGGCCGGCGTGGTGCGGGTGCAGACCGGCACCATCCTGACCCAGGCGCGCGAGCTGCTGGTGCGGTTGGTCGACCTGACGGCCAAGGACTGCGGCGAGGCCCTGCCCACCATGCAGCGCTGGGCCACGTTGAATCCATATGTTCGCGCGCTGATCCTGGCGCAGGATGATCGCATCTACTGTTCGTCGGCGGTTGGCGCGACGGACTACAGCATCACCGAGTTTCACCGCTGGCCGCGCAGCATGACGCCGGCCGGTTGGCTGTATACCGCGCAGGGCACGCCGATGGCGCCCGACCGGCCCGCCATCCTGCTGGGCGTGCCGGGCCGGGATGGCCGCAGCGGCGCGGTGGTGGTTGATGGGCGCAACCTGCAGGACATCATCAATTCGGTCGCGACCCTGGGCGACTTCCAGATCGAGCTGACGCTGGGGGAAGGGGCGCCGGTACGCAGTGCGTCCTGGACGGATTGGGCCGGCAGCGTCGAGCCCGTGTACCAGGAGATGACGGACAGCATGAACGGCGCGAAACTGCGCATCAGCGTGGTGGTGCCGCCGCAGGCGCTGGGGCTGGAGTGGCAGAAGCTGTTGCTGACCTACGTGCCTTTGTCGTTGCTGGCGGGTGCGCTGCTGGCCTGGGCGGCATATCGCTTGCAGCGCAGCCGCCAGTCCTACCGGGAACAGTTGCGCCGCGCGATGGCGGCGGGCGAGTTCCATGTGGAGTACCAGCCGGTGTACAGCCAGGTCACGGGCCGCTTCGAAGGGGTGGAGGCGCTGATGCGCTGGATGCGTCCGGGCACGGGGCTGGTGCGGCCCGACATCTTCATCGCGGCGGCCGAGCAGGAAGGCGTGATCATCGAGCTGACCCAGCATCTGCTGGGCCTGATCGAGCGCGACATGCGCGAATGGGACACGCCGCCGGGCTTTCATGTGGGCGTGAACATCGCGCCGGAGCACCTGTCCAGCGAGGATCTGGTGCCGGACGTTCGTGCCTTCGTCGCCGCGACGGCCGCGCGCCAGCCGCTGCTGGTGCTGGAAATCACCGAGCGCAGCCTGATCGAGGACAGCGGCCGCGCCCGCCGCAACATCGACACGCTGCGCGCCGAGGGCGTGCGCGTGGCCATTGACGACTTCGGCACCGGCCATTGCTCGTTGTCCTATCTGCAGAAGTTTCCGGTGGACTACCTGAAGATCGACAAGGGCTTCGTGCATGCTATCCAGCCGGATGGCGAAGAGGCGCCGGTGCTGGACGTGATCATCATGCTGGCGCACCGGCTGGGCCTGTCGGTGGTGGCCGAAGGCGTGGAACAGCGCTTCCAGTTCGACTACCTGACCGAGCGCGGCGTGGCCTTCATCCAGGGCTATCTGTTTTCCCGTCCTTTGCGTTCGGCCGATTTCATGGCCTGGTACGCGGGGCAAGCGCAGCCGGTCGTGCCGGATTAGCCGGCGTCGCGCAGGCAGATGCAGGGCGTTGCGGGCCGCGCGGGCCCGCGCTCCAGCGTCAATCGGGGCAGGCCAAGCGGCGAATAGCGGTTGCTCAGGGACCATTGAACCCGCAGGCGCAGGCCGCCATCGCCGGCCCGCGCGCAGCTTGCGTCGTCGGAGGCCGAGGTGCCGGCGGGAACGAGCAGCAGCAGCGCCAGGCCCAGCGCCGCGAGACCGGCGATGGGTTTCATAAATCGCATACGGCTTGCTTTTTGGGGTTAAAAAATTATTGTTTTGCGATAAGTATTTGCTACACTACAGCAATTGATAGTGATCCGCAACGCTCGCCAGGACTTTCCGAGATGCTTCATTTCCCCACGCAGCCGTCGGCCGCGGCCATCAGCGATGGCGTTCGCCGCATGGCGCGCATCCGCCGACTTTCGCGCTGCATGCGCTGGCTGCTCGCGGCCACGGCCGTCCTGTTCGTCGTCCTGGCCGTGGCCATCTGGTTCCTGAGTTCGGATGCGGCGCTGACCCGCAGCCTGCACGCGCTGCTGGGCATCACCGATCCGTCCCGCGCGCCCGCGTTGCAGCTCGGGCCGGGCTATCGGGTGGCGGGCTTCTCATTGCTGGGACTGCAGCTGGCGCTGGTGCTGCGCGGCATCGCGCATGCCCATGCGATGTTTGGCGACTTCGCGCGCGGCGAAGTGCTGACCTCGGCCACGGCCCGTCGATTGCGCGGCATCGCGTTGCTCATCACGCTGTTCGCGTTGTGCTCGCCGCTGGTGAAGATGCTGCTGGTGCTGCTCTTCACCTGGAACGCGCCCGGCGAGCCGCACATGCTCATCCACATCCAGCTGGAAGACATCCTGCTGGGTCTGCTTGGCGGCCTGCTGTTCGCGCTGGCCTGGGCCATGGAAGAAGCGGCGCACGTGGCCGAAGAGAACCGGGGGTTCATCTGATGGCGATCGTGGTCAGGCTCGACGTGGTGCTGGCGCAGCGCAAGATGAAGGCGCGCCAGCTCGCGCAGGAGATCGGCATCACCGAACCCAACCTTTCCCTGCTGAAGTCGGGCAAGGTCAAGGGCATCCGCTTCGATACGCTGGCCCGCATCTGCGAAGTGCTGCAGTGCCAGCCCGGCGATCTGCTGGAGTACGTGCCGGACGAGGCCGCCGGCATGACCGCGGCGGACGCCGGCTTCGATTTCCGCCTCGACTGATTCCCCTGTTTCCCAACGCCGTCCGCGCATGCATGAAGCATGGCGCGGCGGTTTCACACGCCCCTACGATGGATGATCATCATGCAAAGTCCGCAGTGCCGCCGCCATGTCCGGTCGCTGATCCTGTTGCTTTCCGCCTGCGCCCTGGCGGCCTGCGCGCCCACGCCGCTGGCCCCCGGGGCCGCGAGCAACGTGCGCATCACGCACAACGAGCCCGGCAAGGGCTGCGCGTTCCTGGGCGACGTGACCGGCAGCCAGGGCGATTTCCTGAGGGGCGCGATCACGTCCAATGCCGACCTGGAGACGGGCGCCCGCAATGACCTGAAGAACCGCGCCGCGGCGATGGGCGGCAATGTCGTATACCTGCTGACGCAGCGGGCCGGGCAGACCGGCCGCAAGGATCATTCGGAGCAGACCAACGTGACCTTGACGGGCAACGTGTACCGCTGCGAGTGAGCGGGGCTGCCTGGCGTCAGGCCGGTTCGGCGGCGGCCGGGCCGGCCTTGGCGAAGAACAGATCGGTGATGGCCTGGCTGTCCAACGGTTCGCCGTTGATGGCGCGGGCCAGCAGCTCCGCGCCCAGCAGCTGCACCGAGAACACCATGTCCGGCCGCACGCGTCGGATTTTTTCCAGGTGCTTGTTGGTGTTGACCAGCGCGACCGTCTTGGCGCCCTGGCCGGCGGTGGCTTCCTGGGTGGCCAGCACGATGAAGGCGTTCTCCGCATCGTCGTCGCGCAGCGCCAGCACGTAGCGGGCGCGGGTCACGCCGGCCGCGCGCAGCACCTCGACGCTGGACGGGTCGCCTTCGATGAGGTCGGCCGTCGCCGGATATTCCTGCGGCACGCCGGCGGGCACGATGACGGTGACTTCGTCGCCGCGCCTGCGCAGTCCGTCGTAGACGCTGAGCGCCAGCGGCGTCGCGCCCGCGATGATGATGTGGTTCTTTCTCATGGCGGTGGAGAATCGGCCCTTGACCAGGCGTTTCAGGTTGCCGCCGATCACCGGGCCGGCGATGGCGCTGACGGAGGTGGCGAACACCGTGATGCCGAGGATGATAATCGACGCGGTGAACAGCCTGGCCGCGCCCGAGTGCGGCGTGATGTCGCCATAGCCCACTGTCGACATGGATACGATGGAAAAGTACAGCGCGGTGCCGGCGTCGTGGACGGGCGGCTTGAATTCATCGCCCAGGTATAGCGTGCCGAACACCGCGTAGATCAGCAGCGACAGCACGCTGACCAGGGCGAACAGCGAGCCCGCCGTGACGCTGGCCCGGTCGAAGCGGCGCCAATAGGCCATCAGCGCCAGGATCAGCACCAGCGTATAGATGCCCAGGCCGGCGTGTCCGCTGTCGCCCAGGATGGCGAAGGTGCCCACGCCGATCAGCAGCACCAGCGAGAAGGCCCAGGCGATGCGGGCCTTCAGGATCAACCCCAGCGCGATCACCTGCAGGCCCACGCCCAGCACCAGCCGCGGAATCTCCAGCAGCCCGACCACTTGCATGATCTCCTGCCAGTTGTCCAGCGCCAGCCAGAACGAATACTCGCGCGCCTGCACTTCGCGCAGCACGGGGTGCATGAACGCGTAGCCATCCAGCGCGACGAGGAAGGCCAGGCACCAGTTGGACGGGAACAGCGACGTCAGCTTGCGCAGCCGCCGCAGGAGCGGGGAGGGGGACAAGGGCATGGGACCGGGGATTGTCGATGCCGCCCATTTTAGGACGGTGAGTAAGGTCTGCCGCTATACCTATTATGTATGGAAGGCTATCAACAAAGAATTACGATAAATCCGAGCCTGGTCCTAAACTTCCTACATCACGCTGCGATCCGAAAGGAACGCCGCTGATACGGGCGAAAAGCCCGCCAGCAGCAAGGCGGACGATTTCCCGTGTATTGCACGCAGCGGTCGGGGCGGGGACTAGAGACCCCGCACTGACTCACGGTTCACTCCGAGCGTGAGTAGTGAGGCACGAATGTTGGAATCGCGTGATCCAGGTAGAAGGCATCAGTGCCGGCTGATGGCTCCTGTTCACGTGTTGTTTTAGCGCGGCGTCTTACCTTCGGGGCAGCGCCGCGTTTTTTTCGCCTGCTTCCTGCCTGTCGCTTCCGGACGCGGATCCATCCCGGGTTTGCGCATATTTCCCTTCCAGATTGTATTCAGTATGACGTCGCGTTCGCGACGGCCGTATCGCGTCGCCATTCTTCGGCGCCATCGTCGGCCTGCGCGCGCTCGTCCAGGTCCAGCTTGATGTCGGCCGCGAACATATAGCCCCAGCCGTGCACCGCGCGGATGGGCAGGGTCATGTGGTTGGCCGTGGCCTTGCGGCGCAGGCGGCTGATCATGACGTCGACGAAGCGGCGGCGCGTGACGCCGCTGTCGGTGTCGTCCGCGCCGTCGGCATAGAAGGCATCGCGGCTGACCTTGCGATCCGGCGCGTGCACCAGGCGCGACAGGAAGTCGCGCTCTCCGGTGGTCAGGCCCATGGTGCGCCCGCCCGGGCTGATCAGGGTCCAGCCCTTGTTGGCCAGCCGCCATGCGTCGCTGGGCGGCTCTCCGTTGGCCGGAATATCGCCCGGCTCGGCGTCCATGCCGGCCGCGCGCCGCACCAGCGCCTGCAAGACCGCGGCCAGCTCCAGTCCGCTGACCTCGGGCGACAGGCAGGCGTCGGCGCCGCACAGCAGCGTGCGTATCCGGCTTTCGGCGTCGGGAAACGCGGCGATGGCGACGATGCCCAGGCCCCGGTCGATGCCGCGCAACCGCACGGCCGCGTTATGCACGTCGGGCAGCGGCGCTTCCAGCACCACCAGCGGGCTCGGGCGCCGGGAGTAGCGCTCGTACACATCGACCAGTTCGTGGCAGCGGCGCACGTTGAAACCCAGATGGGACAGCGCCTCGATCAGTCTGGCATGCCTGGCGTCGTCCTTGCCCAGGAAAATGACATCCAGCGTGTTGTTCATTGATGCTTCCAATGAGACTGCGCGGCGCAGCCGCCGCGTGGAAAGGGGGCGCGGGCGTTACCGGATGGTATCCGCCCGGAAGGCAAGGGATCCGGCCGAGGGGCCGGCGGTCTGTCGGTCGTCCATGGCCCGGTGGCGATGGCTTCTTGCCCGTGCAGTCCGATCCTTGCGTGTCATGCCCCTCTCCCTGTGCCGCCCGCTCGGCGTCGCAAGCGTGGCGGTGTTGTTGGAATGCGGGCGAGTGGTTGCACGGATGGCGGAAAAGGTCCGCGTTCCGGCTGCGGTTGCCGGCTGGCAGGCACGGGGTCCGGGCGGCGCATGGCCTGGCGTTCTGCGCCTTTGGCCGCCGATGACCCGGTACTGCTTGGAAGTCACGCCCGTGTTTCATTTAAACACGGGCGTGTTTTTTTGTGAAGATAAGTTTCTGTAGTTTCTAGCGGTAACAGATGCGATTGCTCAAATCCGTCCAAACCCATTGAAACGCTGTTTTATTCCGTGGTTGCAACGATGCGATATTAAGTATTACCGATACATTATTTTCTATTTTTAGTGCATCCAAACTCCTACACTCTCGCCGGATCCGGCCCAAGGCCAGGGCTCGGTTCCGGCCGCCCGAGCGTCTGCGCAAGCTGCTGATAGATAGCGCTTTTTGGGAGACGGCGAGCGCGGGGCGCGGGCGCCAGGACTGGCGGCGGACGGGCGGAAGAGGAGGCGTTGCGAGATTTGCGGATTAGCCCGGAAATTGGGGTGTAATCCGTTTGTTTGGCAGCAGTATTGAGATGTTTTAATCAAATAAATAAATTCAAATTAATGGCTCAGGTTGATCGATTGGACACGTTTAGCCATCGTCTGCGCAACGCAAGGATGCTACAGGGATGGACACAAAAGGACTTGGCGGTCGCGAGCAACCTGTCGCAAAGCGCCATCGGCAACTATGAAAGCGGTCAACGCCTTCAGCCGTCCAGCGAGGCCCTGATCAAGCTGACCCGCGCGCTGCGGGTCAGCCCCATTTGGCTGAGCGCCGGGGAAGGCCCGATGTTCAGTCCGGAGCCGGCCGAGCCCGCCGCCAGCGCGGGCGAGCCCGATGTGCCGCCGCCCTGGCCGTTCGAAACCGTTTCCTATGCCACCTATGCGCGCCTGAGCACCCAGGAAAAGCGCCAGATCGAGCAGGTGCTGGCCGCGTATATCAGGGCGCGCGGCGAATAGGGTTCACGCGCCGCTGGCGCGACGCGGCGGGCTGGCTTGCCGCGGGCCTCGGATCGACGGACAGGTCCTCCCGACCGCCGGCGCGCAGCCGGACGCGCAAGCGTTCGACGGGATCGGCGATCAGCGCGTTGAGCAGGGCCGCGAAGCCGATGCAGCCGGTCAGCACCAGCGCATCGAAAAGCGCCGGCTGGCGCGCGCTGGCGCCGTCGAGCAGCCAGCCGAAGAACAGGATCACCAGGGCATGGCAGATATAGATCGGGTAGCTCAGTTCGCCAATCGCCTTGTCCAGCCGGTATCGCGCCTGAAACAGGAAGGCCAGCGGCAGCAGCGCCGCGAACAGCAGCACCGCCAGCGCGTCGCGCAGGTTGTGGTTCAGCCCGATGAAAAAGTGCGCGCAGCAGTACGCCGCCAGGATGGCGACGCCCAGTTCCGGCAGCCGGGGCCAGCGGCGCGTCAGCGCCTGCCAGCGCGGCAGCAGTATCTGGTGCGACAGCGCGCCGGCCAGGAACAGCGCCAACTCGGCGGGAAAGAAGCGGTAGGTCCAGGGATCGCTCAAGCCGATGCCGGTGGCGATCAGCACGGCCCGCAGGGCCAGCGAGGCGGCCAGCAGCGCGAGCAGCCTGCGCGGCGATCGCAGGACGAAGGGCGCGACCAGGTAGAACGTGATCTCCACGCCCAGCGTCCAGGCCTGCGGCACCAGCAGCCCCTGGTAGAGCGGCACGTCGCTGTGCGCGAAACTGCCGGTAAAGAGCAGGGAGGAATGCTCGATGCCGAAGAACATCAGCCAGTCCTGTCCCACGATGAAAAGATTGGACAGGATCAGGAACAGCCGGGCCGACAGGGGCAGGTCGTCGTAGAGACGGAAAAAGCTGCCATCGCCGGCGGCGTGAGCGGCCAGGGTCAGCGCAGCGACCGCCAGGTAGACCGGAAACAGGCGTAGCAGCCGGTTGGCGTAGAAGTGCCCCGTCGCGCCCTGGTAACGGTCGGTGCCGGTCAGTACGTAGGAAATCAGGAAACCGGAGATCACATAGAACAGCTGCACCGCAAGGCGTCCGCCGACCAGTTGATTCGTCGCGCCGCCGCCAAGGTGGTCCAGGACCACGGACAGCGCCAGCAAGGTTCTCAGAATGCCCATCGGGATGTCTCCGCAGCCTGTTTCGCGTGCTCCGGCGCGTTGCGCGGGCATTGTCGGCCCGCCGCAGTCGCCGCCATGGCGGCCGCCCGGGTAGCGATGCCACGGCTGGAGTTCAGGCGATTCTGCGCGCCGGCGTCGCCGCGCGCCATGAGGCATAAGACCCAGTACCCGGTCGCTTGGCTTGCTCGCCGAGCGCCGGACTCCCGCTTTGGCCCTCGGGCGTAGGGCTGAGGGCCGGGGCAAGGCGCGGGACAACGGCGAACGATGCCGGTTACAGTCTAGGGGTGTGCAATCAATCGGAGGTTCCGCCCATGCCCAATACTCAGTTCTTGCCCGGCCGCCTGCTTTGCATGGGTTTGCTGGCCCTGGCGTTGGCGGGATGCGCGGGATCCGGCGGCGCTCGTCCGCAAGGAGCGGCCGCCGCCAACGCGGCCAGCAGCGCGGATTCACTGGCGCAGACCGCCTGGGAACTGGTGCGCTGGGTCCAGCCCGGCGGCGCGCTGCGCGACATTCCCCATGGCGACAACGGCGAGCCCGTGAAGCTGGTGTTCCTGGCCCAGGGCAAGCAATACCGCGTCAATGGCTTCGCCGGCTGCAACCGCTACATGGGCACCTACAGGATCGAGGGCGGCAGGCTGCGCATCGACGCGCCGGCGGCCACGCGCATGGCCTGCCCGACGCCGGAGCGAGCCGGCCTGGAAGCGGACTACCTGCGCGGCCTGGGCAGCATCGATACCTTCACGCTCGACAACGGCGGGGCACCCCGTCACCTGACCTTCAACCTGCGCGGCGGCGACGTGCTGGAGTTCGTGCGGCGCGAGGATCCGCCCACCCCCTGAGCGGCCTGGCGACCAGGCGTTTCAGTCTGTTTTCCGCCGGCGTGGCGTCCGTGCGCCTTGCCTACAATGTCGGGCCGCCGGTACGGGCGCTTCACGTCGATTTCGGGAGATCTTCCATGTCCATATCCTCCAGCTTGCGTTGGCTCGCTCCCTGCGCGCTCGCCGTCGGTCTTGCCGCCTGCGCATCGCCGCCGCGCGGCCCGGGCGCGCAGGATCCGCGCTTCCAGCCCGCCGCCGCGTCCGACGTGTACGCGCAGACCAGCTGGGACCTGGCCCGCTGGACGCGACCCGGCGGCTCCTTGCGCCAGATTCCCCATCCGTCGCAGACCTCGCGGCCCGTCACGATCAGCTTCATCCATGACCAGGGCGCGCCCGTGGTCAGCGGCTTTGGCGGCTGCAATCAGTACAACGCGCCCTACACGGTGGCCAATGGGCTGCTGATCGTGCGCTCGCGTCCGGTGTCCACCATGATGGCCTGCAATCCGGAGGCCATGCGGCTGGAGCAGGATTTCCTCGACGGCCTGACGCGCATCACGTCCAGCACGCTGGACAACACCGGCAATCCGCGCCGCCTGACGCTGCTGCTGTCCTCGGGCGACACGCTGGATTTCGGCCGCCGGATCGATCCGGCGACCGGCGGCCAGATGGGGCCGAAAAAGCTCGTGTACGTCGATTCCGAGCGGGTGCCCTGCAATGCCGGCGCCGGCCGCGCCATGTGCTACCAGGTGCGCGACAGCGCGGCCCAGCCCTGGCAGCTCTGGTATGGCGATATCACCGGCTTCAATTTCCAGCCGGGCGTGCGCTATCGGCTGCGCGTGGTCGAAGTGCGCGATCCGAATCCGCCGGCCGATGCGTCCGGCTTGAAATGGGTGCTGGACGCGGTGGTCGAGCAGGAGCCGGTGCGGCGCTGAGGCCCCGGTCCGGGCGCGGGCCCGCCAGCGATTATGATGGCGGCTCCCGCGCATTCCGCATTTTTCGCGGCCCGCGCATGCCGCGCCGGTCTTGTCACGCTACGTCCATGTCTTCCGTTGCCAATATCTCCGCCTACAAATTCGTCTCGCTCGACGGCTTGCCCGCGTTGCGGGAAACGCTGCTGGCCCGCGCGCGCGAGGACGGACTCAAAGGCACGATCCTGCTGGCCGAGGAAGGCATCAACCTGTTCCTGGCCGGCGCGTCCGCAGGCATCGAGTCTTTCCTGGCCGCGCTGCGCGCGGATGCGCGCTTCGCCGACCTGGAGCCGAAGTACAGCTACAGCGACGCGGTGCCGTTCCGCAAGCTGCTGGTGAAGATCAAGCGCGAGATCATCCGCATGAACCATCCGGCCATCCGCCCCGAGGCCGGTCGCGCGCCGGCGGTGGATGCGCGCACGGTGGCGCGCTGGCTGGCGCAGGGCGCGGACGACGCCGGTCGTCCGGTCGTGATGCTGGATACGCGCAACGCCTTCGAGGTCGACGAGGGCACATTCAGGAACGCCATCGATTGGCGCATCGAGCGCTTCACCCAGTTCCCGGACGCGGTGCAGGCGCACCGCGACGAGCTGCGGGGCAAGACCGTGGTCAGCTTCTGCACCGGCGGTATCCGCTGCGAGAAGGCCGCCATCTACATGAACGAGGCGGGTATCGATCACGTCTACCAGCTCGAGGGCGGCATCCTCAAGTATTTCGAGGAGACCGGCGGGCCGGGCTACGAGGGCAAGTGCTTCGTGTTCGATGAGCGCGTGTCGCTGGATCCGGCGCTGGCGCCCAGCCGGGCCTGAGCCGCCGCGCACCTGGCGCGATCATGAAAAAACCCGCCATGAGGCGGGTTTTTTATCGCCGGGCCGGCGCCGCGTCAGCGCACGCGCATGCCGGGCTTGGCGCCGGGGAAGGGCTCCAGCACGTAGATGCCGGCATCCACCGACTCGTCGGCGTGGCTGGCGGCCAGCACCATGCCTTCGGACACGCCGAACTTCATCTTGCGCGGGGCCAGGTTGGCCACCATCACGGTCAGCTTGCCGATCAGGTCTTCGGGCTGGTAGGCCGACTTGATGCCGGAGAACACGTTGCGGTGGCGGCCTTCGCCCACATCCAGCGTCAGGCGCAGCAGCTTGGTCGAGCCTTCGACATGCTCGCAGTTGACGATCTGCGCGATGCGCAGGTCGACGCGGGCGAAGTCGTCGATGGAGATGGTCTCGGCCAGCGGTTCGCCGCCGGGGATCACGGCCGGAGGCGCGGGCGGTTCGAACAGGTCTTCCAGCATCTGCGGCTCGACGCGCTGCATCAGGTGCTTGAACGGCGCCACGGTCCGCGGCAGCGCGGCGGCGTCGGCCCAGACAAAGCCGGCTTGCGCGCCGAACAGCTCGCGCGCGACGCGGTCGGTCAGTTCCGGCAGCACCGGGGCCAGCATCACGGACAGGGCCTTGAAGCCTGCCAGCGAGCGCGAGCAGATGTCCTGCAGCGCGGCCTTCTGCGCGGCGTCGGCGGTGCCGATGCCCTTGGCCAGCACCCAGGGCTGGGCGGTGTCGAAGGCCTGGTTGATGCGGTCGGCGCAGGCCATGATCTCGCGGATGGCGCGGTTGTATTCACGCGCCTCGAAGGCGGCGCGGATCGATTCGGCCTGCTCGGCGTACTCGGCCGACAGCGTGGCGGCGTCGCCGGCATAGGCCAGCTGGCCGTCGAAATGCTTGGTGATGAAGCTGGCCGCGCGGCTGGCGATGTTGACGTACTTGCCGATCAGGTCGCTGTTGACGCGGGCGATGAAGTCCTCGGGGTTGAAGTCCATGTCTTCGACGCGGGCGTTCAGCTTGGCGGCGATGTAATAGCGCATCCACTCGGCGTTCATGCCCAGTTCCAGATAGCGCAGCGGCGAGATGCCGGTGCCGCGGCTCTTGGACATCTTCTCGCCGCTGACGGTGATGAAGCCGTGCACGTTCAGCGCGTCCGGCGTCTTGCGGCCGGCGAACTTCAGCATGGCCGGCCAGAACAGGGCGTGGAAATAGATGATGTCCTTGCCGATGAAGTGGACCTGTTCGGTGTTGCCATTCGGGTCGAGCAGCGCGTCGAAATCCAGGCCGGCCTTGTCGCAATAGGACTTGAGCGAGGCCAGGTAGCCCACCGGCGCGTCCAGCCAGACGTAGAAATACTTGCCCGGCGCGTCGGGGATTTCGATGCCGAAATAGGGCGCGTCGCGCGAGATGTCCCAGTCGCCCAGCTTGGCTTCGCCGTCATCGGCGCCCAGCCATTCGCGGGTCTTGGCCAGCACTTCCGGCTGCAGGTGCCTGCCGCCGGCGGCGTTGGCGCCCGTGGTCCATTGCTGCAGGAATTCCACGCAGCGCGGATCGGACAGCTTGAAGAAGAAATGGTCCGAGGACTTCAGCACCGGCGTGGCGCCGGTCAGGGCCGAATACGGATTGATCAGTTCGGTGGGCGCATAGACCGCGCCGCAGACTTCGCAGGAATCGCCGTACTGGTCCTTGGCGTGGCACTTGGGGCATTCGCCCTTGATGTAGCGGTCGGCCAGGAACATGCCCTTGACCGGGTCGTAGAACTGCTCGATCGAGCGCGTCTCGATCAGGTCCTGCGCCTTCAGCGCGCGGTAGATGTCCTGCGACAGCGCCACGTTCTCGGCCGAATCGGTCGAGTGCCAGTGGTCGAAGCGGATGTGGAAGCCGTTCAGGTACTGCGGGCGCTCGGCGGCGTAACGCGCCACCAGGGCCTGCGGCGTGATGCCTTCCTTTTCCGCCTTCAGCATGATCGGCGCGCCATGCGCGTCGTCCGCACCCACGAAGTGCACCGTGTGGCCCGCCATTCGCATCGAACGCACCCAGATGTCGGCCTGGATGTACTCCATGATGTGGCCGATGTGGAAGGATCCGTTGGCGTAGGGCAGGGCGGTGGTGACGAAAAGAGTGCGAGACATGGTCTTCGTGCGGTTGAGGGAAAGGTGGATAGACCGGCCATTTTAGGGCAATGGCGGTGGCGGGCCAGCGGCGGGCCTCGGCGGGGGGCGAAAGGG
>NZ_JCBANH010000071.1:0-34276 GCF_059760925.1 Achromobacter sp. 1011791174 | reverse complement strand
GGGTGGGGCTGCGGTCCACCGGCGCCAGATAGGCGTTGGCGGGATCCGACGCGTCATAGGCGGGGTCGGCCGGGGCCGGGGGCGCCGCTGGCGGCGGATAGGCCTGGGCCAGGGCGGCGGCGCTGACGGTCAGCGCGGCCAACGCGGCCAGCGATTGGAAGAGCCTGATTCTTTGCATGGCGTTCATGGCATTTCCTGGCTCGGCGGGGATGGGGACCGTCAGCGGTAATAGTAGTGCGGATAGGCCGGATAGGCCGGATAGTAGTAGCCCGGGTGGTAGTAGCCAGGATGGTAGTAGTACGCCGGCCGCGCCGGCACCACCACGCATCCTGACAACATGCTGGCAAGCGCCAGCGATAGCAATAGGGTCCTTTTCATGTTGCGGCTCCTGGCGAGCGCCCGGCGCGGTCGACGCCTTTTTTGCGCTCGCAGGAGTTAGGCTGGCGCGCGCGGCCGGCGTTCAGCGCTGTAATCGTTCCGAAACAGCTTTCGCGTGACCGATGTTTGCGGGCTGGTGACGGGCGGTGTCGGGCGTTGCCGGGTGTGCGCGGAAGGCGTTATTTGTGACCTTGTGTCGATTCCAGGGCCGTTGATTCGTCGTGGCAGAGGGCCCGTCGGGCCCGCCAACCGGAGAACAGCATGCGCAAGCTCGTCGTTTCGACTTTCATCAGCCTGGACGGCGTGGTCCAGGCTCCCGGCGGACCGCAGGAAGACACCAGCGGCGGCTTCCCCTATGGCGGCTGGATGGTGCCATATGCCGACGAGATCATCGGCAGCCATGTGCGGAACCTGATGGCGGCTCCGTTCGAGCTGCTGCTGGGCCGCCGGACCTATGACATCTTCGCGGGCCACTGGCCGCATATACCGGCCGATTCACCCACCCGCCATCTGGCTGACCGCCTGAACGGCGCGACCAAGCATGTGGCCACGCACCGGCCCGAGGCGCTGCCCTGGCGCGGCAGCCAGGCGCTACGGGGCGATCTGGTCGACGCGGTGCGCGCGCTGCAGCGCCAGGACGGCCCCGACCTGCTGACCTTCGGTAGCAGCGACATGGTGCGCCAGCTGCTGGCGGCGGGCCTGGTGGACGATCTGTGGCTGCTGGTCTATCCGGTCATGTTCGGACGCGGCCGGCGCATGTTCGGCGATGATGCGCAGCCGTCGGCGTTCAGGCTGGCGCACGCGGGCAGCACGTCGGGCGGCGTGTTGCTGACGCGCTATCTGCGCGAGGGGCAGCCGCCGCGCACGGGGTCGTTCGATACCGTCGCCTGACGATGCATCCGTATCGGCGCTGATGCGAGCAAATATTCAGCTCTGAGTCAGGATCGTCGCCCGCATCCGCGGCTATTTCTTCTTGCGGCGGGTGGGCGCGCTGTCGGCGTAGTCGCGGCCGATGGCTTCCAGCCCGGCGATCGCGAAGCGGCTCAGGTGGTCCACCAGCGTCTCGGCGGGCATTCGCAGCATCGCCTGCACCGGCCCGGGAACGCCGCGCCGGCCGATCTGCAGCAGCAGGCAGGGCGCGATGACGCTGAGCAGGCAGCGTTGCAGCGCGGGATCGTCCTGGGGAATGCCGCTGATGTCGCTGGCGATGGCCATGACCACCGCGATCTTCCGCGGGATTTCGGACTCGAACAGCACCTGGATATGGGAGGAGGGCGCGAGTATTTCCGCCGTCAGCACGCTGATGTGCCAGTTCTCCGCGCCGCTCAGCGCGTTCCCGACCAGATGGCCGATCACCGCGCGCAGCTTGTCCGTCGCGGCCAGCCGGCTTTGCGCCAGCCGCTGCAGGTCGGCCACGTCCATCAGGCGGCGGTGCGCCTCGGCCAGCACGGCCTGGTAAAGCCCGCTGCGGCTGCCGAAGTGATAGTTGATCGAGGCCAGGTCCACCTCGGCGCGCGCGGCGATGGCCTTGCTGGCGGCTTCGGCGTAACCATGGGCGGCGAACAGTTCGCCGGCCGCCTCGAGTATCCGTGCGCGGGTCGCTTCGCCGTCAGGGCGTGGCGCGCGGGCTGCCTTCTTCATGAATCCTGAATTCCTGCTGTGTTGGGGTACGCCGCAATTTTGCGCGACGTTGACTTTAAATTCAATTTAAATTTAGAATTTATTCGTCGACCCGATCCCAACGCCGAACGCGAACCGCCCGCCACCGCCCGGCCCCCCGGGAATCCCCACCATGAAAAAGCCCATCATCCTCATCGCCGCCGTCGCGGCCCTGTCGCTTGCCGCCTGGGGTGGCTGGCGCTACAGCCAGCGCGACAGCGGCGGCGATCTCGTCTACTACGGCAACGTGGACATCCGCCAGATCTCGCTGGCCTTCGACGGCAATGGCCGCGTGCAGGAACTGCGCGCCGAAGAGGGCGACCGCGTGCGGGCCGGCGCCGTGCTGGCCGTGCTGGACACGCGCACGCTGGCGCTGCAGGCCGATCAGGCGCGGGCGCAGATGGACGCGCAGCAACAGACGCTGCTGCGCCTGCGCAACGGCTCGCGTCCCGAGGAAATCGCCCAGGCGCGCAGCCGGCTCGTCGCCGCGCAGGCCGACGCGGCGCGTGCCCAGCAGGACCTGGCGCGGCTGCGCGGCATCGCCGCCAACACGCAAGGGCGCGGCGTCAGCGCCCAGGACATGGACCGCGCCCGCAGCGCCGCGCAGGTGGCCCAGGCCCAGGCGGACGAACAGCGCGAAGCGCTGCGCCTGGCCGAGGCAGGCCCACGCAAGGAAGACATCGCTGGCGCCGAGGCCCAGTTGCAGGCCACGCAGGCCCAGCTGGCGCTGCTGCGGCACCAGATCTCGCAGGGCGAGCTGAAAGCGCCCGCCGACGCCGTGGTGCGCTCGCGCCTGCTGGAGCCGGGCGACATGGCCACGCCGCAGCGTCCGGTCTACGCGCTGGCGCTGGCGCAGCCCAAGTGGGTTCGCATCTACGTGGGCGAGGCCGACCTGGGCAAGGTCAAGCCGGGCATGGCGGCGCGGGTCCAGACCGATAGCCAGCCCGACAAGCCCATCGCCGGCAAGGTCGGCTACATCTCGTCGGTGGCCGAGTTCACGCCCAAGGCGGTCCAGACCGAGGAGCTGCGCACCAGCCTGGTCTACGAAGTGCGCGTGCGGGTCGACGACCCGCAAGATGCGCTGCGCCTGGGGCAGCCGGCCACGGTGCGCATGGCCGCGGACGCCGCGCAATGAACGAGGCCAGCGCCACGGTGGTCGCCGAGCGCCTGCGCAAGACCTTCGAAGCGCCCGGCGGCGGCCCGCTGCGGGCGGTCGACGACGTGTCGCTGCGCATAAGGCCGGGCGAGCTGACAGCGCTGGTCGGCCCGGACGGCGCCGGCAAGACCACGCTGCTGCGCATGCTGGCCGGGCTGCTCAGGCCGGACGACGGCGCGCTGCGGGTGCTGGACATCGACGTGACGCGCGACCCGCAGGCGGTGCAGGACCGCATCAGCTACATGCCGCAGCGCTTCGGCCTGTACGAGGATCTGAGCGTGCAGGAGAACCTGGACTTGTACGCCGACCTGCACGGCGTGCCGCAGGCGGCGCGCCGCGAACGCTATGCCCGCCTGCTGGAGATGACCGACCTGGCGCGCTTCAGCGGCCGCCCGGCCGGCAAGCTGTCCGGCGGCATGAAACAGAAGCTGGGGCTGGCCTGCACGCTGGTGCGCTCGCCGGGCCTGCTGTTGCTGGACGAGCCCAGCGTGGGCGTCGATCCGCTGTCGCGGCGCGACCTGTGGAAGATCGTGCGGCAGCTGATCGACGACGAGAACCTGAGCGTGATCGTCAGCACCGCCTACATGGACGAGGCCGAGCGCTGCGCCCAGGTCTTCGTCCTGCACCAGGGCCGCCTGCTGGCCGAAGGCGCGCCGGCCCGCCTGACGGCGCGCGCGCGCGGCCTGACCTTTACCGCCACGCCGCCGCCGGACACGCCCGCGCGCGACCTGCAGGCGCGCCTGATCGACGCCGACGCGCTGATCGTGGACGCGGTGCCCAAGGGCGGCGCGGTGCGCTACATCCGCCAGCCGGACGCGGATCCGCGCGCGCTGGACGCGCTGCTGGGCGGCGTCGCGCACCAGGCGCGGCCGGAAGAGCTGGAAGACGCGTTCATGATGATGCTGCGCCAGCACCAGGACGCCGGCGCGTCCGCGCCGCGTATGGCGCACGGCCGGGCGGACGACATGGCGCAGGCCACCGCGTCCGCCAGGAACGGCGGCGACGGCCCGGTGATCGTGGTGCGCGACCTGGTGCGCCGCTTCGGCGATTTCACCGCCGTGGCCAGCACCTCGTTCGAGGTGGCGCGCGGCGAGATCTTCGGCCTGCTGGGGCCGAACGGCGCCGGCAAGACCACCACCTTCCGCATGCTGTGCGGGCTGCTGCCCGCCACCAGCGGCCATCTGGAAGTGGCGGGCCTGAACCTGCGCACGGCCCGCGCCCAGGCGCGCGGGCGCGTCGGCTATGTGTCGCAGAAGTTCGCGCTGTACGGCAACCTGACCGTGCGCGAGAACCTGGAATTCTTCGGCGGCGCCTACGGCCTGCGCGGCCAGGCCCGGCGCCAGCGCGTGGCCGCAATGGTGGACCAGTTCGGCCTGGACCCCCGGGCGGTCAGCGGCCTGCTGCCCGGCGGCTACAAGCAGCGCCTGGCCATGGCGGCCGGCCTGCTGCACGAGCCGGAGATCCTGTTCCTGGACGAACCGACCAGCGGCATCGACCCGCTGGCGCGGCGCGCGTTCTGGCGCGCCATCACCGCGCTGGCGCAAAGCGGCGTCACCATCGTCATCACCACGCACTTCATGGAAGAGGCGGAATACTGCGACCGCATCGCCATCCAGGACGCGGGCCGCATGCTGGCCCTGGGCACGCCGCGGGCGGTGCGCGCCCAGGCCGGCGGCGCGGGCGCGGCCGACATGAACAGCGCCTTCATCGCCATCGTCGAACAGGGCCGCGCCCGCGCCGCCGGAGGCCAGGCATGAGCGGGTCCGGATTCCTGCGCCGCTTCCTGGCGCTGCTGCGCAAGGAAGTGCGGCAGATGCTGCGCGACAAGAGCAACATGGCCGTGGGCCTGCTGCTGCCCGCCGCGCTGATCCTGCTGTTCGGCTACGGCCTGTCGTTCGACGTCAAGCACGCGCCGCTGGCCGTGGTCATGGAAGACGTCTCGCCCGGCGCGCGCGAGGCGGTCCAGGGGCTGTGGGGCACGGCCTACCTGGCGCCGTCCTGGAGCGCCAACATGCCCGAGGCCGAGGCGCGCCTGCGCGCGGGCGAGGTCGACGCCATCGTGCGCGTGCCGCCGGATTTCTCGCGCCGCCTGGCGGCGGGGCAGGGCGGCGGCGCGCGCGTGCAGCTGGTGCTGAACGGCAGCAACTCCACCACCGCGCAGACGCTGGAAGGCTATGTCGGCGGCGTCATCGGCCTCTGGTCCCAGCGCCAAGCCGAGCGCGCGGGCGGCAAGCCGGCCGGCGCCGGCGTCGAGGTGGTGCAGCGCATGTGGTTCAACGAGGCGGGCATCAGCACCTGGTACCTGGTGCCCGGCCTGCTGGTGCTGGTGCTGACCTTGATCGGCGCCTTCCTGACCTCGCTGCTGATCGCCCGCGAGTGGGAGCGCGGCACGCTGGAATCGCTGTTCGTGACGCCGGTGCGTCCGGGCGAGCTGGTGCTGGCCAAGCTGGCGCCGTACCTGGCCATCGGCGCCATTGATCTGCTGCTGTGCCTGCTGGCGGCGCGCTTCCTGTTCGAGGTGCCGATGCGCGGCTCGCTGCTCATCATCTTCCTGGGCTCGATGCTGTACCTGACCGTCTCGCTGTTGCTGGGACTGTTCATCTCGGGCGTCACGCGCAACCAGTTCCAGGCCAGCCAGATCGCGCTGCTGACCAGCTTCATGCCGGCAATGATGCTGTCCGGCTTCGTGTTCGACCTGCGCAACGTGCCGGCGGTCGTGCGGGCCGTGAGCTACGTGCTGCCCGCCACGCACTTCATGGGCCTGATCAAGACGCTGTTCCTGGCCGGCAACGACTGGCCCACCATCCTGCGCAGCTCGGCCATCCTGTGCGGCTACGCGCTGGCGCTGGCCTGGGCGACCCGGCGCACGCTGAAGAAGAAACTGGACTGATCCATGCCTGCCCTCATCGCAACCCTGGCCCAGATCGGCGCGCTGATCCTGAAGGAACTGCTGGCCATCATCAAGGAGCCGTCCAGCCGCGTGATCCTGTTCGCGCCGGCGCTGATGCAGGCGCTGCTGTTCGGCTACGGCGCCACCTACGACCTGAACCACGCGCCCTACGCGGTGCTGGACCAGAGCCGTAGCGCGGCATCGACCGAACTGCTGGCGCGGCTGGACGGCGCCGGCGTTTTCACGCGCGCGGCCACGCTGACCTCGTCCGACCAGATCGCGAGCCAGATCGACGCCGGCAAGGCGCTGATGGTGATCAGCATTCCCGCCGACTTCCAGGACCGGCTGGCGGCCGGGCAGCGCGCGCCGCTGCAAGTCATCCTGGACGGCCGCAATTCCTCGACCACCGGCGTCGCCGGCGGCTACCTGGCGTCCATCGTGGCCGACTTCAACGCGCGGCATGGCGCCCAGGCCCCGGGCGTGGCCGTGGAACGGCGCGCCTGGTACAACCCCAACCTGGAATCGCGCTGGACCCTGATGCCCGGCCTGATCGCCGCGCTGAGCATGCTGCAGACCCTGCTGCTGGCCGCGCTGTCGGTGGCGCGCGAGCGCGAGCAGGGCACCTTCGACCAGCTGCTGGTCACGCCGCTCACGCCCATGCAGATCCTGATCGGCAAGGCGCTGCCGGCCATCCTGGTGGGGCTGATCCAGTCCACCATCATCTTCCTGATCATCCGCTTCTGGTTCCAGATACCGATGAACGGCTCGGTGTGGCTGCTGTACTTCGGGCTGCTCAGCTTCAACATCGCCGTGGTCGGCGTGGGGCTGTCGATTTCCGCGCTGTCGAACAGCATGCAGCAGGCCATGCTCTACACCTTCCTGGTGATCATGCCGCTGATGCTGCTGTCCGGCCTGCTCACGCCCGTGCGCAACATGCCCGAGGCGTTGCAGCTCGCCACCTACGTCAATCCGCTGCGCTTCGGCATGAACATCGTGCGCGGCGTCTACCTGGAAGGCGCGGGCTGGCGCGAGATCGGCGTCGACTTCATTCCCTTGCTGCTGCTGGCCGCCGTGACGCTGCCCCTGGCCGCGTGGCTGTTCCGCAACCGCATGTCCTGACATCGAGTATCGCCATGTCCGATTCATCCCATTCTTTTCGGCGCGTTTTTCCGTGTTCCCCGCGTCTCGTCCTGACCGCCTGCGCGCTGGCGCTCGCGCTGGCCGGCTGCGCCGTGGGGCCGGATTTCACGCGGCCCGAGACGGCGGCGCCCGACGACTGGAACAGCTGGCGCAGCGCCGACGACGCGCTGCGCGCGCCGCTGACGGCCACGCCGGCGTTGCCCTCGCAATGGTGGCTGGCGTTCGGCGACCCCGTGCTGAACCAGTTGCAGCAGCGCGCCGTCGCCGCCAGTCCCGACCTGCGCACCGCAGCGCTGCGCTATGCGCAGGCGCGGGTCCAGCGCGGCGTCGGCGCCGCGCAGCGCGCGCCGGAGATCGACGCCAGCGGCGGCATCACGCGCCAGCGGCAGAGCGAGTACGGCGCCGGCACCCGCATGATCGACGCCATCGGCGGCGACCGCGAGACGCTGGCCAAGGCCCTGAGCGAGCCTTTCACGCTATATCAGGCCGGCTTCGACGCGTCCTGGGAACTGGACCTGTGGGGCCGCGTGCGCCGCTCCATCGAGGGGGCGGACGCCGACGTAGTCCGCCAGGCCGCGCTGCTGGACCTGGCCCGGCTGACGCTGGCCAGCGACCTGGCGCGCAACTACTTCGAACTGCGCACCGCCCAGCGCCAGATCCGGCTGGCGCGCGAGGACATCGCCGCGCTGGAAGACCGCATGCGTATCCTGGCGGCGCGCGCCCGGGGCGGCACGGTGGGCCAGCTGGACCTGGAGCAGCAGCGCGCCGACTTGGCCGATACCCGCGCGCAACTGCCGCCGCTGCTGGCGCAGGCGGCGGCCAGCATCAACCAGATCGCGCTGCTGTTGGGCGAGCGGCCGGGGGCATTGCGCGACGAGCTGGCGGATCAGGAGACGGGCGCGGGCATCAACATGGACAGGGGCAAAGGCGCGGGCAAGAGCACCGCCACCGGCGCGCCGGCCTTGCCCGACCTGGCGTTGGGCCTGCCTTCCGAGGTCGCCCGGCGCCGGCCCGACATCCGCGCCGCCGAAGCCAGGCTGCACCGCGCCACCGCCAACATCGGCGTGGCCCAGGCCGACCTGTATCCCAGCATTCGCCTGGGCGCGCATGTTGGCCTGGAGTCGTACCTGAGCGGCGAGTTCTCGGACTGGGGCAGCCGGGCCTGGTCCATCGGCCCCAGCCTGAGCCTGCCGCTGTTCGACCATGGCCGCCGCAAGAGCGTGGTGGAACTGCGCAAGCTGGAGCAGCAGGAAGCGGCGGTCGACTTCCAGCGGACCGTGCTCAAGGCCTGGCAGGAGATCGACGACGCGCTCAACGCCTACACGGCCGAACGCCAGCAGGCCCGGCAGCTGGCCGAGCGCGCGCGCAGCGCCGGCGACGCCTGCAAGCTGGCGCTGGCGCGCTACGAGGGCGGGGCGGTGGACTACACCGTGGCGCTGGACAGCCAGCGGCGCTATCTGCAGGCGCGGCGCGACCTGGCCGCCAGTGTAGGGCGGCTGGCCACGCGCTATGTGACGGTCAACAAGGCCATCGGCAATGTGCCGCGCGACGAGGCCGTCGGCAGCGCGCCGCCCGACGCGTCGCCGGCGTCCGCCCAGCCCTAGTGTGCTGTCCCGCTCAGGCAAAGCGGCCGAGCAGCGCCTCGGCCGTGACCACCATGCAGTATTCGCCGTCCAGGTTGGCCAGCGACATGGCATGCACCTCGTCCGCGCCGCGCGGCGCGCCGTTCCAGTCCTTGCGCCCGAAGGTGAAACAGCCGTCGGCCACCAGCCAGGTCTGAAAACCCAGGTTGCCCGCCATGCGCACCGTGGCCTCGACCGAGTTGTTGGTGATGACGCCGGCGACGACCAGGGCGTCGTGGCCCGCGTCGCGCAGCCGCTGTTCCAGGCCGGTGCCGATGAAGGCGTTGTTGGTCTGCTTGCCGATGACCGGCTCGCCGGCCGCCGGCAAGGCTTCCGGCTTGAAGGCATGCCCCGGCTGGCCCGGCCGGTAGTGCGATTGCGGATGCGTGGAATCATGGCGCACATGCCACACCGGCCAGCCCTGGCCGCGCCAGTGCGCCAGCAGACGCGCGATCTGCGCCTCGGCCTGGGGATTGTTGCGCTGGCCCCAACTGGGATGATCGATGGCCTGCTGCAGGTCGATCAGCAACAGCACGGCGCCGGGCGCGGGAAGCGAGGACGACATGGGCGGACTCAGTTGGTGGAAGTGGGTTCGGCCGTGCGCGAGGCCTGGCTGGGCATGCGCTCGACGGCCAGCGTGCCGGGGCGGTCCGGGGAAGGGCGCAGCACCACCGCATGGTTCTGCCCGCCCGCGCCCAGATTGGGCAGGTCGGCCGGCCGCGCCGCCACTGCCTTGAAAGGGCCGCCGCCGCTGGCGGGCACGCCGTCCAGCGTCAGGTTGGCCGCCCACGCGCCGCCGTGGCGCGACAGCACCTGGTAACGCTGCGGCGCGCCGGCGGCGCGGGCGACGATGTACACCGTGTCGCCGATCACGCTCATCGCGGGCGGCGACGCGGCCAGCGCGTCCAGCTTCGCCGGCTTGCCGCGCTCGACCAGCCAGAGCGCGCCGCCCGGACGTTCCAGGATCGCCAGCATGACATTGCCCTGCGCGTCGACGCCCACCGCCGGGCGGCCGATATAGGGCACGCCCAGGTCGGCCGGCGCGCTCCAGTCCATGCTCATATCGCTGGTGTCGCCGGCCTCCACCAGCCGGATCAGATGATTGTCGCCACGCTGCCGGAAATACAGCTCGACGCGGCGCTCGTGGTCGCGGATCGCCGCCAGCCCGCCCGCCGCCTGCGGCGCCGGCACGCGCCGCCAGTCCTGCCACTCGGGCGCCTTGCCCTTGGGAGCCGGCAACTGGCGCGTGTAGTACAGCGCGCCCGCCGAGGTGGCGGCCAGGATCACATAGCGCCCGTCGGCGGCGCGCGCCGCGGCCGGCGAGCCGGTCACGCCGTCCAGCGCCGGCAGGGCCTGCCACGTCCCCCAGCTGCCGTCGATGCCCGACGGCGCGATCCAGTGCAGCTGGCCGTCGTAGCCCAGCGCCACGGCGGCCGCGTCGCCCTGCGGCGCCACCACCGGAATCTGCGCCACCCGCATGCCGCCCAGCGCCTGCCAGCCTTGCCAGGTGCCGTCATGGCGCTGCTTGTTGGCCCACACGCCGCCCAGCGGGTCGCGCGCCATCAGGCCCGCCGTGCCGTCGGCATGGGTGTAGCTGACCAGCGGCCCGTTGGTGCGGCCGCCCAGGCTCTGCCAGCGACGCTGGCCCGAGTCCCAGCGATTGACGGCCGCATTGGTCTCGCCGGCGGCGAACACCACCAGGCCGCCGCGCCCGTCGGCGTACAACTGCGGCGTGATGTCCTGGCGCGACACGTAGTAGGCGCGCTGCACCCAGGCGGCGGCCGGGCCGGCCGGCTCCTTGCAGCCGCTCGGGCCGGCGCAGTAGTGGTAGTCGTTCCAGGCGTAGTGCTGGAAGATCACGGACTTGCCGGCGATCTCGGCCGGGTCCAGGTTGCTGGCGCGTTCCTGGCTGGGGTAGTCGATATAGCCTGCCTCGGCGTAATTGCCGGGCACGCGCAGCATGGCCTCGCGCACCAGCCGCGCGCTGGCGATATGGTCGGGATGGCCGTGGCCCGCGCAGCGCCAGCACAGCTGCGTGTAGGGCACGCTGATGGTGTCGTCCAGGTGGCGCACCGTGGTCGGCGCGTACTGGCGGATCAGGTCGGCCAGCGTGTCGACCAGCTCGGGACGGGTATAGCGCTCGGCATGCGGGCCCAGCGTATCGGCGCTCTGGCCGGGCTCGGACTCGACGCGGCTCAGCGGCGTCAGGCTGCCCCAGCCCTGGCCCAGCCAGGGATCCTTCAGGCGCATGTGCCACAGCTGCACGCGCGGGTTGCCCTTGAGCGTGAAGCGCGCGATCGTGTGCCCGCCGGCCACGGCCGTGTCTTCCTGCCATTCATCGGGCTGATGCGCCATGTAGGCATAGGCCGCGCGCACGCCGCGTTCGCGGCCCAGCATGTAGCCGTCGCCCTCGCCAGCGTCGCTGGCGGTCAGGTAGACCAGCTGCACGCAGCCGCCCGCCTCGATGTTCGAGGCGATATCCGGGTTCATGAACAGCAGGTCGTCGTCCAGGTGCGCGACAAAGGCCAGGTCCTTGATGCCATGGCATTGCGCCAGCGTGGGCGGGGCGGCCGGCGCGGCCAGCGGCAGCAGGCAGGCCAGCGCGCACAGCAGGGCGCGGGCGGCGCGTATCGGCCAGGCCATCGTTGCGGGCATATCAGTCCTTGCGTGACAGGCGGCGCGTCTCCGAAGCGCGTCGGGATCGGCGGACGCCGGGCTGGGGTCGAAGTGGGGAATTGTAGTGCGGCCGGATGACGGGCTCGTGCGGGAAGCGCCTGCACAACGATCCTGGCGGCAGAGCAGGGCGGCATTGCGCGACCGAGGCCGGACTGCAAGTCCTGGCCCGTGCGGCAAGTCGTGCCGCGCCGGGCGTCCATCCAAGCGCTCGAATGGGTTCTTGCCTACCGTGGGAAAACCCCGAGTCCGCAACCCTTGCACAGAATATTCTCGAATCCGATAATTTTCTTATTCGAGAATTATTGCGTCGTACCCGTGCAAGGACCGCAGGCCCGCTTCCGAGTGCCGCGAGCCGCGCCCAGGCGCCGACGCATGCCTGCGAGCCGTGCCGAACCGGCGTCTGCGCGCCATCCGTAGACAACGGATAGCACGCAAACCCCGGGGACCGCCCGCCACGCTCGCAGGCGCCCGCAGCGCATCAGTACATACCTATAAGTACATACACAAGTACAAACCGGAGACATGCATGAGCGCGTTCAAGGAAATCAGCAAGATAGCCGGCGCCTTCGTCGGCGTGATCGTCGGCGCGGGCTTCGCCTCGGGCCAGGAGATCCTGCAATTCTTCACCAGCTTCGGCGTCTACGGCCTGATCGGCTGCGTGGTCGCGGGCCTGACCTTCGTCTTCCTGTCCATGGTCTTCTCGACCCTGGGCCAGCGCCTGCGGGCGCAGTCGCACAAGGAAGTCGTCCAGGCCCTGCTGGGCCGGCACCTGGGCATGGTGTTCGACCTGCTCATCACCTTCTTCCTGTTCGCCATCACGGTCGTGATGCTGGCTGGCGCCGGCTCGCTGCTGCAGCAATGGCTGGGCCTGCCCGAAGTCTGGGGCAGCGTGCTGGCCACCATCGCCACCGTGCTGATCGTGTGCCTGGACGTGCGCCAGGTCATCGCCTTCATCGGCGCCGTCACGCCGCTGCTGGTGTTCCTGACCGTCGTGGTCGCCGCCTATGTCGTCAGCACCCCGCACGCCAGCCACGACGTGCTGCTGGCCGCCGCGCAACAGCAGCCGCGCGGCGCCAGCCAGTGGCTGGTGGCCGCCTTCCTGTACGTGTCCTACAACATCGTCGCCGGCATGCCGTTCCTGGTCATCATGGGCGGACAGGCCAGCTCGCGCCGCAACGCGCTGTGGGGCGGCGTCCTGGGCGGCGTGCTGCTCGGCATCCTGATGCTGCTGATCGGCGCCGCCATGTACCTGCGCATCGACACCCTGGGCGGCGTGTCCATGCCCATGCTGGCGCTGGCCACCCAGATCTCGCCGGGACTGGGCCACCTGATGTCCCTGGCCATCTTCGGCATGATCCTGAACACCGCCGTCGGCATGCTGTACGCCTTCGTCGCCCGCATCCTGCCGGCCGGCGGCGCGCCGTTCCGCCTGGGCACCAGCGTCGCCGGCATCGCCGCGCTGGCCGGCAGCTTCGTCGGCTTCATCAAGCTGGTCGGCGTGGTCTATCCCATCTACGGCTACATCGGTTTTCTGCTGATGGGCTGCACGCTGGTGTGCTGGCTGCGCTCGGCGCGGCCGCGCGCCATCGCATGAGGCAGGCAGGGGCCCCGTCCGCCCGACAGGCCCCGGCAAGCCCCGGCCGGCCATACGGTGTTCGATACCCCTGCGCGCGCGGACCGGGTATCGTCATGGCGCACAAGATCGCATAGCCACCGTATTCAACCGACCAAGGAACGCAAGATGCTTCGTCCCGGAATCACCCTGGATAATTTCCTCGAACGCCAGCGCGGCACGCTGCCCGACACCTACGGCGTGCGGCCGCTGGCCCTGTCCGAAGGGCGCATGAGCATGGAAATGACCGTCGCGCCCTGGATGATGGCGCCCAACGGCTACCTGCACGCCGCCAGCCTGGTCATGCTGGCCGACACCTGCGCCGGCTACGCCACCATGGCGCACCTGCCCGAAGGCGCCAAGGGCTTCACCACGCTGGAACTGAAATCCAACTTCCTTGGCACCGCCCGCGAAGGCGTGCTGAGCGTGGAAGCCATCGCCGACCACATGGGCCGCACCACGCAAATTTGGTCCGCCAACGTGATCGACGCCACCGGCCGCAAGCTGGCGCTGTTCCGCTGCTCGCAGGTCATACTCTGGTGATCGTTGGATAATGCAGTCCGTGGGCGACGCGCCGAATGACGCCGCGCCGCCCGCCACCATCGACGATCACGATTCCCGGCACACGGCGCGCGCCGCAAGTCCGCCCGGGAACACAGGAGCGCAAGGCATGACGCTGAAAAAGAAAGGGAAGTTCTGGTACGGCACGACGCAGGAAGACCTGCGGACGGAAATGCGCCGCTACAGCGCCGACAACGTCTACGAGGCCACCCGCTACGCCGCCTCGGCCTGCGCCTGCGGCGGCAAGACCTTCACGCTGGACACCGACGAAGACGCCGGCGTCGCGCTGCGCACCTGCACGGCCTGCGGCAACGAACACTATATGGGTGATAGCGCCAGCTACGCGGACGAGGCCGAGCCGGCGCGCCACCCCTGCGTGTGCGATGGCGAAGCGTTCGAGCTGCTGTCGGGTGTCGCCCTGTATGAAGACAGCAACGACGTGCGCTGGTACTACATCGGCTGCCGCTGCGCGCAGTGCGATCTGGTCGGCGTCTTTGCCGACTGGAAATGCGAGGCAGGAGACGCCGACGCTTTCCTGGCGGCGGTCTGACGCGCAGCCGCCGCCGCTGCGCCGCTCAATGAAGCTGGTCTGAGCCTTCGGGTTGCAATCCCGACAGGGCGTTCCAGTCGGGATCCTTGTACGTGCGCAGCTGCAGGGGATAGGCCGGATGGCCCGCCAGGCAGGCGTTGAACGCATCCAGGAAGGCCTCGACGTCGTGGGTGTAGTAGCGCCATTCCTTCTGATGATTGCCGGTCAGGCACGCCACCTGCACGCCGATGGGGGAGTCCTCGAAGCCCTTTTCGATGGCCTCTTCGAAATTGTTGGTGTGCTGCTTGTCTTCCTCATTGGGCATGCCGGATTCGACGCCCTGGTACGGCCAGGAGATGACGATCAGGTTGTCATTGGCCTGACGCGCGGACGCCGACGGCAGCCCGGTACGAAAGCGAACGATAACCGACAGGCCGTCGATCTGGGCTTCGCCCACCGACCACAGATCGCCTGGAAAAATGCTGCTCATGGAGAAGATTCCTGTGTGGATGCCGGACCGATGTGGAGCGGCGGTTGTTGCTGGGACAAGTTTGCGCGGATGGTTTTGAGGACGGGGCAGGGCGTATGCCGGGCGGGTTCTCGCGGCGTCTCGATGCAGCGTTCGGTGGATGGCGCTCTCAAGGAAAGCCAGAGCCGTCTTGCGGAATGAGCGTAGGGATATCAGTGCGCCATTGTGACCGTCGTCCGGGACATAGGCATAGCTTGTCTGTAAATGTCGAACAAGGCGAGCGTCTATCGCATGCAGGTTGCGAGGATGGATGCGCGCAAGGCTTGATGCGCCGGAACAGGGCGCGGGTTGGGTGTGCGATTGATTGCCTGCCTGCCGGCAATCTGGCCAGGGAGGCCGGCAGGCGTTCGCTACGACGCGACGGGTCTTATTGAATGACCGTGGGCGCGGCATGCTGCGCCGCGCCGGGCTCCGTGGCTGCGTCGATCGCGCGGGCCTGTTCCAGCATGGTCTCGGTCAGGACGCCCAGGTGTTCGCACAGGCATTCCACGCCGCCCATCAGCGAGGCAACGGTCCACGCGTCCAAAGGCTGCGCGCCGGTGGCGTCGGGCTCGGCCGCGCTATTGCCGACCATGCGGGCGATGGTCTCGATGGCGTTGCGGGCGCGGTCGATGTGGTGGAGCGGGGCGAGAGGGATCAGGCCGAGTTCTGGGTCGGTGGGGATGGACCAGGGGTTTTGAGTGAGGGGGTGTTGCGTCATGACTGCCTCCTGAGACTGGGAAAAATCCCGCGTCCCACTTCCAAATGGGGTGGGCGGGCACAAGACAAGGTTGGAAGACCGGCGTCACAGGGAACCGGCGTACGCAAGCGTACCCCCGTCCAGGCCCGCCCGTAGGGACGTGCAGAGGCAAGCGGACATGAATAAGCCGCCAAAGCGGCGGCTGTCCGCCTGTGACCTTTCCGGCTTCCATTCCGGACTACCGTTGTTTGCGGTAGTGGGGGGAGTATACGGCAGGCGAGGAGGGGGAATGGGGAAATCGGACGGGGTTACTTCGCAGACTTAGTCATGCTTGGATATAGGTGCGAATTTGGCTCAATGCCTGCTGTCGACCTTCTTCTGTCGTTCAACTAGGTCTTACCCCCGGTGACCATTTCGAAGGTGCAACGGTCGTTCGAGCAGTTATCGCGGTCGCCGCATTCAGCGATTAGTGCACTCTGCACCTAGCGGCGAGTCGGCTTGCTCAGGCGCGAAATCTCTCATCCGGCATACGAGCACTTCGAAACTTGCTTATTGCCCAGTACAATTCACAGATCAACTTTTCGCGAACGTCGACTACGGCGTGATGCGGCTCACATCGGCGATTCCTATGAAAACTATATCTGTCTTCAATAACAAGGGCGGCGTCGGCAAGACAACCTTGACCTTTCATCTAGCCCACGCGTTTGCCGAAATGGGTCTGCGCACGCTATTGATCGATCTGGATCCTCAGTGCAACTTGACGATCTTGAGCATGGATGCCGAAAAACTTCACGAAATTTGGCAGGCAGAAGACGGCTTTATCGATGATTTCGAGGCAACGAAGAACGGCATGCCCGCAGCCGAATTTAGGAAAATAAGCTCGTCCACGCGATCGATCCACTTCCTTTTAAAGCCGACCGAAGATGGTGTATCGGACCTTGACGACGTTAGCCCGCCGTGGAATCTTGCCCCGTCCCTCGACCTCATCCCGGGACGGCTCACCTTGCACATGTACGAGGATCGTCTTGCCAATCGCTTTCCCCAAGCGTATCAGAGTGATCCGCTTGCGATTCGGTCACTAACTAAATTTCGCAGTATTGCTGGGAGCTACGCTGAGCGATTCAAATATGATGTCGTTATCTTCGATACATCTCCAAGTTTGGGAATGTTGAACAAGGTCATCATTTCAACGACTGATGGTTTTGTCATTCCGTGTATGCCAGACATGTTCTCACTTTACGGCATTCGAAATATCGGCAACGCACTCCGCATCTGGAAGAATCAGTTCGACTCTCTTTATACATTATTGCCAAAGGATAAGCGAAATCAATTTCCAGACGAATACGTTCGGCTGCTAGGCTATACGATCTATAATTCAAAAAAATACTCGAGCCGGAATAAATGGGATCTTGCAACTGCCCATTACACCTACGCAATGCAGATCCCCCCAACAATAAAAGAGTTTATTGGTGAGCAAGTCCGCGGGAAGCTCACCGACGAGCAGCTCAACGAGCCGATTGGGGGAACTGCCGTTATGCATACCCATAACACGCTCCCTAATATGGCGCAAAAGTACCACACACCCATGTGGAAAGTACCCTCGTGGAAAGTGCTCGAATCGGATGACGTTCCGACAATTGCTGGAAATCGCACGACTTACGAAACAACGAAAGAGAAATATATGATCTTCGCCTCAGATCTTTTGGCGAGGATGCAATGAACAACATCGATCTGAATGAAGAGATTTTTTTACCCATTCTGCATCGCTATAGAGATGATTATGGTGACTTAGAACTATGGCGCCGTCATGTTGTAGATTTCTTTAGCTTGCACCCAAAACTGAATGATCACGTTCATTCGGTTAAGTCCCGGCTTAAAGATCCGGACCACCTTAAAGAGAAAATTGCCAGAAAGTGGGACGAGAGCGATCCGATAACGCCAGGCAACCTATTCTCTAAAATCACCGACTTGGCCGGAGTAAGGGTCCTACTACTTCATCAGGAGAAATTTCTTCCCGTAAAAAAGGCGATTGATTCGAGAATCGATCGGAAAGAGTGGTGTCTCGTGGAGCCTCCGAAGGCATATACTTGGGACCCAGAGGCAAAGATTTTTTTCGAATCGCTGGGATATGCGGTCCACACTAAGGAAAGTTTTTATACCAGTGTCCATTATGTCGTAAAGCAATACGAGGAATCGCCAATTTGCTGCGAGATTCAGGTGCGGACGCTATTCGAAGAAATTTGGGGAGAAGTTGATCATAAAATCAACTATCCAGAAAAGACGGGGAACTTGAACTGTCGCGACCAGATTTTGGTCTTGGCAAAATTGATCGGCGCCGGTAGTAGGCTTGTCGATTCGATTTTCGCATCGCATGCAGTGAGCCAACCCGCCCGCGATAGTCACTGAAAATTTGCCAAGAAGCATCAATCTAGCGATGGACCGATGTCGGCGGTGGAGCCGAAGTTTAAATGTTCACGCAATGGCTTTGAAGAGTGGCAGGAGATGACCGATAACAGACGATAGTGGCGGGGCGCTCCGCCCAGTTCAAGATGATGACCAATCTGGCAGCGGAGGGGGGCTAAAGCATAGATAGTATCCAGCATCCCTCGTCGTGCTGGGGCTGTCATTAATTTCGTGTTCAGGGCATAACATACGTCCAAGGAGTATGTATGCCTCGCACCCCGAAGTCCAAGCTGGCGGATCTGCCGGCTATTCCCCCTGAGCTGTTGGAGTCGTTCGGTAACGGCCCGATGACGGCCGAAGCCATCAACGCTGCGTCTCTGGCCTTCAAGAAGGCATTGATTGAGCGAGCGCTCGCAGGCGAGATGAACCATCATCTAGGCTATCCGAGCGGTGCAGCCAAGCCGGCCGATGTCGCCAACCAGCGCAATGGCAAGGGCGCCAAGACGGTGCTCACCGAGGAAGGCCCTGTGCGTATCGAGGTGCCGCGCGACCGCGACGGCAGCTTCGCACCGCTGCTTATCCCCAAGCACGAACGGCGTTTTACTGGTTTTGACGACAAGATCGTCGCTATGTACGCCCGAGGCATGACGGTGCGCGAGATCCAGGGATTTCTGCTGGAGCAATATGCCACCGAGGTCTCGCCGGAGTTCATCAGTTCAGTGACAGATGAGGTCATGGCCGAGGTCACTGCCTGGCAGTCTCGGCCTCTGGAACCGATGTACCCGGTCGTCTTCTTTGACGCGCTGCGGGTCAAGATCCGCCAGGATGCGGTCGTACGCAACAAGGCCATCTACCTGGCGTTGGGTGTGTTGCCCGATGGTTCACGCGACATTCTTGGCCTTTGGATCGAGGGCACCGAAGGCGCCAAGTTCTGGATGAAGGTCTTCAATGATCTGAAGACCCGAGGCGTGGGCGATATCCTGATCGCTGTGACCGATGGCTTGAAGGGCATGCCCGAGGCCCTGGCCGCTGTCTTTCCCGCGACCACGCTGCAAACCTGCATCGTGCATCTGATCCGCAACAGCCTGGATTACGCGACCTGGAAGGATCGCAAGGCGCTTGCCGCAGCCGCACGATCAGTATGTCTATCTGACGGATATGCTGACGCAGAAGCCCCATCAGATCGCCGAGATCCTGCCGCATGGGTGGACGCCCGCCACCTAGGCTGCTCCGTCAAGGATATTTTGGGCGGGCGCTTACGACTTTGTTTGTAGCACGATATTATCTCTATTATCGTGATCTCCATCACTGGAGATGGTGGAATAGAGATCGCAGGTGAAAAAAGAGGAGCTGACAAATGCAGGTAGATGCCGACGCTGTTAAAGCTGTAATGATGACGGAGATTGAGCAGGACCGCGCGGCTATCAGTCGAACGATAGAGAAGCTCCAGGCCGAGCTTTCAACAGCTCCCTATAGCGGCAAGGAGGCTGCGCTCACGCATGGGCAACGATATAGAAAGCTGGCGCTTTGCTATTACCTCAAAAAGAACCAGGCAGCGGCTATAGAACTCGACGATTTCGTCGAATCCTTCTTGGAGTTCGCTTCACTCCGCTTTCTGGAAGAGGCTCAGAAGCTGGGTGCCTGGACGCTAAATTCGAAGTTCCTATCATCGCATCCCGCGCTGCTCGATCAGCTGAACTATAGCTATCGCCGACATCGGACAAGATTTGACATCTACCATCCCGACAATTTACAGGAAATTGATCATCGATTTCTCTCGCTACCGGCTCCTGTCTATGATGATATGTTTCCAAAAATCAAGATCGCTTATCAGAGTCGGCAGCACTCGGAAAATTACTTAGAATTAGCCGAAAACTACATCGAAGACTACGTGCTTCCAGAACTAAAAGCATATTCTCGGGAGAATCCTTATCTTTTTAGAAAGGCTCAGGTCATCGACCATGTCGTCGAGCGTTTTACAGCACGAGATTACATTTCGCTCTCCTACGTCGTTCCTCCGTTGATAGAAGGAACTTTCCAGAGCATCTGCGAGAGTTTGGGGCTACGTGCCGCTAGGCTTCAGAAGGCGGCCCTGAATCAGGTTGTCGAACACATCAAAAACCATACCAAGGCCATTGGCATGGAGTATCTTTTGTTCATTATGCCGATGCGCCGAAATCTCATCGCTCATGGTCGGGAACTCGATGTAACCTATCGCGAATTTGCAGTTGGCTTCTTGCTGGATATCGACCTACTGCTGACGGTCGCCGAGCATCGAACTCTTCCATGGAATGCTCGTCTTGAAATCGTTAAGCGCCCCAGTGTGAAGGCGGTAAAGAGGATTTTCACTATCAAGAACGATAACGTGCCTTCACACGTCGCGGAAGAATGCCGAAAGTTGGGCGATTGGTTGGAGTCCAGCACGTTCTGGGACGAGTTAGGCCAGCAACTGACGGGACCAGACATTGAGCAGAGGGAGACAGAAAGATTTGTCAGGAATCTGCTGAAGCGCTCTAACGAACTGGCCGCGCCAGATATTGCGTCACGGATTGCTGATCGGTGCCTTGTGTTTTTAAAAGAGACTCTGCCGGCGGTTAGGATGCGCATAAAATCTGAAAAACTAAGGCTGGACGAAGTTATTAAGAAAATCAAAGTCTTAATGGCTCGCGAAGAGTCATGATCACTAGGTAAATGCTCGGTGTACCTCTGAATCTCCTGCACCCGAACTCGCGCATTAATGCCTAGCTACCAGCGCTAATCCAGTCTTCGACATGGTTTCCATTGAATGGTGGGCACTATTGAGGGCAATGACTGCGTTCAAGACGTGTTCGTCGAGCGCTTATCGTTCGCTGCGTGGCAAGCACGGATGCTAATGGGTAAATTTCGTTACGACAGCCAAGCGGCTTTGTGATTGGGCTTGGCCGATAGATAGGCATCCACGCAAATGCTTGTATCTGGTGAGCACTAGGCCCCAAAGGATTCTTAACCGTGACCATGACACGCTTGTTGGAATTGGAGACGACGCTGGACGCCATAGGATGGCGTCTCGCCAACGCGAACGCCGACAAGTTCAACGTACACATGAACGCCATCGATTGGACCTTTCAGTACCGGAACACCGAGCTGAAAGCGGACGCCTTCATCTACCTGGCCAGCGGCCTCACTGGCGTCACGAACGACCTAGCGGACCTGCTCTATCTAGAAATCCGCCGTACAGGCGAAACGTTCTACTTCGAAAAGATCAAGTCCCCGGCGTGGAGAGCATTCCTCAAGGACGTACGCACCGCATTCTCAAAGCTAGCCTCGGATCACGTATACGCGGGTAAAGCCGGAGCCCCCACCGCGCCATAGCCCAACAGCTATCGCCCCACACAGGCCCCTCCTCACGCCCAAGCGTCCACCAAGATGACCGCATTCTTCCTCTACTTCGAAACCAAGAACGAATCATCAACCGACTACCGTTCCTTCACCAACGTCGGCGCCTTCATCGTCCCCAAGACGATCGATTCCGGAAAAATGCCCATCCTCCTCCACGGCAAGCCTCTCGCAGCCCGCATGATTTCCGACGGCAGCAATCACGGCATCGCCGACTACTTCACAGGCAGCGACAAGCACCAGATCAGGGACATGCTGTTAGCCTTCATCCATGCCCGAGTGCAAAACGACGCGGTGATCGCCAACCTCATGAAGTTCATCTACAACAACCAGGAAACGCTGACGCTCGATGACGGCGACCCCGTCGATCTCGCCTATGCCGAATTCAAGCAGCGCTTTGACCCGTCGCTGTTCGAGCGCGACCGCTGCGTCCGGGTGACCTTGCGGGGATTCGGAAGCCAGCCATGAAAAAGCTCGCGGTTCCCCTGGAAATCAAGGACATCGCTTCCTCGAACATCACCGCCTTGCCATCATGGCGGCCGGACAGCCGGGAACAGGTATTCCTGGGCCTGGACCTGGAGATCGGCTTGCGGGGCGAGCGCGCCTCCAATATGTTCCATGTCCGCGTCGCCACGCCCGAGGCCTTGCGGCTGCACGGCGGCGACTTTTGCATGGTGAAGCACCGCAAGCTGGTGATTTCCGATTTCGACTGGAAGCAGCTGAGCGCCTTGCTGGACGACATCGTGCGCGATTGCGCGAGAGGCAGCTGGGAAGAATCCGGCGCGGTGCTGCAGCGGTACTTCAACTGGGAGTATGAAGACTATTCCGCGTAAGGCCAGGCATCAACGACCACCATTCAGAAAGACCAAATGTTGATCGACAGGGAAATCAAGCCGGGCGTCTCGCTAGGCGGCATCAAGCTGGGTGAGAGCGTGGACCTCTACCTGGACAAGCTGTCCACGCATTATCTGGTGCGTGATGACAGGGAGGCGTCATGGGCGTTTGTGGGCGACGACCTGATATCCATCGCGTATGACGCGGACAGATTGATTACCACGGTCTGCGCCAACTCCAGGTTCCAGGGCAGCTACGCCGGACTGATCTGGCCCGGCATGACCGTATTGCAGGTGATCCAGAACACCCACGCTCAAACCGAGTATGCCGGGTGCATCGTGATCAACGGCATCGACGGGGTGGGGCTGCCCTTGCCGGAAGAACATGATGATTTCGAGAACCTGGGGCAATCGATTCCTGACGAGACCGTGCTGGAGTACATCAGCGTGTTCCAGGAAACCTGGGGTAAGAGGCGGCGCAAGAAGCAGCGCGGGAAGTAGGGCGGGAAGCAGGGCAGGAGGCGGGGGGGGCGCAGACCGTCAGGCTCACGCACCCGCGCGCCGCGCCAATACGCCGCTTTCGATCAGGCGCGACAGCAAGCGCGCATAACTCGGATGGGGATCGGCGGCGTTGTCGGCCAGGACCGCCGTCAGGCGTGCGTCGGACGGATCGATGCGCTGGTAGTGGCTGCCGCCATCAAACCCGGCCGGCTGGAATGCCGCGCATAGATCAACGACAGCCTGATACTCGGCGAGCCGCAGCCTGTCCAACTCGCGCGCGGCCATCATGTCGGAGCTCCAGCCCGTTGCCTGATCCGCCGCCGTCAGATAGGCAGCCAGGTCGTAGACCGGCATCCAGGCGGGGCCGGTGAGGCCGGCTCCTGTTTGGAATAGATCGGCCAGGTTTGCGGGGGCAGGCGGCATGGGCATTCTTGCGTGGCGTCGGTCCATGGTTGGCCTTTAGCCTAGGGTCGTGCCCGTCAGCGTCGGCGTCCGGCAAGCATACCGGACGGGACGGCCATTTCCGCTACCGGTGCGCCGCCATGAACCCCGCCGCCAGCAGAATCATCCCGCCAGCCGTCCCATCGATCAAACGCCGCCGCCACTCGCTCAGGCTGCCGCCGCCAAGCCGGCCAAACCCGACGCACACCGCCGAATACACCACCGCGCACCAGAACATGAACGCTGCCGACAGCAGCAGCGCCTGCACGGTGGTATTGCCCTGCTGCCGATCCATGAATTGCGGCAGGATCGCCAGGTAGACCAGCATCCCCTTCGGGTTGAGCAGCGAGGTCAGGAAGCCCTTGTACAGCTGATCCTTGACCCGCTCGCGTGAGGCTTGCAGGCCGCCGGGGCGCATGGAGGCCCGCACCAGCTTGGCGGCCAGGAAGACCAGATAGCTGATGCCGGTCCAGCGGATGATCTCGAACAGCAGCGGCGACGCCGCGACGACGGCGGCGAGCCCTAGCGCCACCAGCAGCGAGTGGACGCAATAGCCCAGGATGATGCCCGCCGTGGCGCGAAACCCCGCCGCGGTGCCGGTGGACACCGCCTGCGAGGCGACGAAAAGAATGTCGGGCCCAGGGGTGCAAACCAGCGGAATGACGGTGGCCGAAAACAGAAGAAGCGTAGAAATATCCATGGCGCAAGCTTATCGGGACTTGCCTGGAAGGTGCTTCCAAGGTCTTGCAGGGAATCCTGTATCTAAGGCAATATTTCTCGCATGGACGATATAGATAGAAAGATTCTTGCGGAGCTGCAGCGCGACGGGCGGCTTTCTCTCACGGACCTGGGCGAGCGGATCGGGTTGAGCCTGTCTCCTTGCCACCGGCGGGTTCGCGCCCTGGAAGAGGCGGGGGTGATCGCGGACTATCGGGCGAACCTGAATCCCTCGGCGGTGGGATTGAATTTTTCCGCCATCGTGTTCGTGACCTTGCGGGTCACGGACCGGGCCGCCGTGCAGGCTTTCGAGGACGCGGTCCCGCAGATTCCGGAAATCATCCAGGCGCAGCGGCTGTTCGGCGATCCGGATTTCCTGCTGCACGTGGTCACGACGGATCTGGCGGCGTATCAGAAGCTGTATGACTACAGCCTGTCGACCTTGCCGAGCGTGCAGCGGCTGACGTCGACCTTGGTGATGAGGAATGTGGTGCAGAATCGGGCTCTGCCGATTTGATCGGGCGTCCTGATCGGGGAATTCGGATCGGGCGTGAATGCTATCCTGCTCGCGTCCGCTCCCGTCCGACCGTTGTCGCGCGAAAACTCCCGGTGTCGATGCGCAATCGATGCCGTGGTCGCGACAGCCCCGATCCCGTTTTCAAGTAGCAAGAATATGCCCACCCGCCTGCGAGCCATCCGTTCCGATATCACGAAGCTTCAAGTCGACGCCATCGTCAACGCGGCGAACTCTTCATTGCTGGGCGGCGGCGGCGTCGATGGCGCGATCCATCGCGCCGCCGGGCCAGACCTGGTGCATGAATGCAGGCTGCTGGGTGGCTGCAAGACCGGCGAGGCCAAGGTGACCAAGGCCTATCGTCTGTCCGCGCAGTACATCATTCATACGGTGGGGCCGGTATGGCGGGGCGGTGATAACGGGGAGCCGGGCTTGCTGTCCAGCTGCTATCGCCGGTGCATCGAACTGGCGCAGGACAGGGCGCTTGCGTCGATTGCGTTTCCCAGCATCAGCACGGGCATCTATGGCTATCCCATTGAATTGGCGGCTCAGGAAGCGGTCCAGAGCGTTCGTGCAAGCCTGTCTGTGGAATCGTCGATTCAGGAAGTGCTCTTCTGCTGTTTTTCGCAGGAGGACTTGCTTCAATATGAGCGCGTCCTGAATGGACTGCCTGCCTGATCGGTGCTGGGAAATAGCCGCCGGGCCGCAAGCGGCGGCGTTCAACAAGGCGGCAATCAAACGTCCGTGGCGTACACCCGATCGGATCCCGCCAGGTAGCAAACCGTCGATTCCGGGCAGACAATCTCGCCGGATGCGACGGCCTGATCAAACGCCGCCTTCACGGCTTCGGGCGTCTCGAACCCATATGCAGCCAGGTTCGGCATGGCGAACTGCGCGATACGCCCGCGATTGAATCCGTCCGCCTCGCCGTGTTCGCCAAAGTCGAAATCCACGGTGCCGGACGGCAGCCAGACCGCGCACCCGATGCCGTGCTTGTAGTACCGAATGCCGTCCTCGAGCATGCCAGGTAGCGGGAGGTCCATCCCGGCCCAATCCATGGCTGAAGTCGGCATCCTGATGCCGGAGGCTTGCAGTTTCTGGAGGGCCATGCGAACGCTGGCCTGGTAGTCACGGATCAGGCGGTGTAGGTGGGGGTTCATACGCTCATTTTTTGCCGAATAGTCGCTTTCGACCCATTGCCGCCGTCCAAGTTTCGATGATGGATGTCTGCTTTGCCGCACATGCTGCCGCTGCAAGCGACAGTCGCAGCTATCAACCTGCAGCTAGCTCGTTGAAACTAGCTGACCTGCGGGGTCAGCTCCACTGTTGGAATCCATCCTGGCGCTGCCGCGATAGCCTGCCACAAGCCGTCTGGGATAGACAGCTTTTCGCGCTCATTGAGGTCCAACTCCTGTCGGATCTGCTGACCACAGCCCGACTCTGCCAATCCCACCCAATCGGGGTTCATCACCAACCCTTTACCCACGGTCACCAGCGACAGCCCCAGATTCAGGGCGGCCTGGGCCTGCTCGGGTGTACGTAGCATGCCTGCCGCCAAGACCGGTACACGGTTACCTACGTGTGCAATCAATTGCTCCACCGTGAGGCGGGTATCCGTGCCGAGCGGCCGAGCTCCCAGAACGTCGTTGAGAGAGACATGCAGATAGTCGATGCCTTCGGCGATCAGCCCATCTACCAGGTTGCAGATGTCCGGCACACGGTAGCCACCGTCCTCGCGCTCCTCGGGCGAGATGCGATAGCCGAGTAAGAACGGGCGCTTGGCATGCGTTGCAATCACCTGTCTGGCCTCCCGGATCACGGCCAGCGCGAAGCGCATGCGCTTGTCCTGCGAACCGCCCCATTCATCATCGCGCTGGTTGTAGCGCGGTGAGAAAAAGTTCTGCAGCAGGAATCCGTGCGCGCCATGCAATTCCACTCCATCAAACCCAGCCTCGATCGCCCGGCGCGTGGCCTCTCCGAAGGCGTGCACCATCTCCAATACCTCTACATGCGACAAGGCCCGGGGCGTCACGTCGCCCCGGTTGAAGGGGGCGGCCAGCGCATTGACGGCACTGGAACTCACGAGTTCGCCGCCAGGCACAGCCTCCACCACCGCCTTGTTGCCTGCATGGAAGATTTGCAGGACGGCTGGAGCGCCGCCGCTCTTGGCAGCTTGCGCCAATCGGCGCAGGCTGGGAATGAAGCGGTCGTCATAGGCGGCGAACTCATCAGTGAATCCGATGCCGTTCTCCGCCACATGCGTGCAGCCGGTGATGACCATGCCCACCCCCTGGGCGCGGCGGCGGTAGTAGTCCAGTTCGGCATCCGAGATGGAGCCATCGGGACTGGCAGACCAGGTGGTCATGGGCGCCATCACCACGCGGTTGCGAAGTGTCAGGCCGTTGTCGAAGGCAAAGGTTTGGAACAGGGTGGGGTGTTTGGAAGTCATGGAGAAGTCTCGGCCCAGCGCAGGCGCCTGGAAAGGAAGGTCACAGGACTTCCAATCTGAGGCCAAAGCGGCCGCACGCCAAGATTTCCAATCTATACAACAGTATTCAGTCCAGATTGACAATGACGAGTGGGAGCGTCGCTCAGCGCACTCGCTGCTTTTTGGAAGGCGGTTGCTGCAGGGGCGCCATGCTCTCGCGCTTCTCGACCAGAAAATCAATCAATGCCCGTACCTTGGCAGGCATTTGCGCCCGGGTCGGGGCATAGATGTAAAAGCCCGCGAAGGGCTTACACCAGGGTTGCAGCACACGCACCAGCGCCCCGGAGTCCAGATGCTGCCGCACCGCAATGTCGATGTGCTGCATGAGGCCCGCCCCTTGCAGCGCGGCGCGGATCATCCCATCATCGTCATTGGTAATGATGCGGCCCTGTGGCTCCACCATGAACGTGTGTTCGCCCGCCTCGGGCGAGGTGAACTCCCAGGCATGGATCGCACCGCTCGTCTGCCTGAAACGCAGGCAGTTGTGCCGGGCTAGATCGGCCGGCGTACCTGGCACCCCATGCTGCTCAAAGTACGCCGGTGTCGCCACCACCGCCATTTCCAGCGCCGGAGTGATCGGCACAGCCACCATATGCTCGGCCAGGCTCTCGCCGATGCGAATGCCTGCATCGCAGCCGTCGGCCACGATGTTGGCCAGCGCATCGTCCATCACCAATTCCAGCTGCAGCCTGGGGTAGCGCATGCAGAACTCTCCCAGATGCGGCTCCAGCAGGGTCTTGGCTGCCACCCGGGAGGTGTTGACGCGCACCAGGCCCGAAGGTTCGTCACCTGCGTCATGCATGGTGCGCACCGTGCGCTCCACGGCGACCAGGGCCGGATACCACACGTCATACAGGCGCTGGCCTTCCTCGGTCAGCGACATGTCACGAGTCGTGCGGTACAGCAGCTTGACGTTCAGCCGGCGCTCCAGCGCCTTCACGTTCTGCGACAGGTTCGCTCGGGATACGCCCATTTCCGCTGCGGCCTTGGTAAAGCTGCGGTGGTGGGCCACGTGGGCGAACCATGCCAGGGAGGGAAGCAGCGACGGGTCCATATGTCTTTTATTGTCAATTTCAAAATACAACTGTAGTACGGATTGATGGCTATGACGAATCAAATATCCGGCCTACAGTGCATCCATCGGTGCTTGGCCGCACGCCTGCAGAGGACAGTGACCAGGCCATTTCCACTCAGCGGCCAATCCACGGCAACAAGGAGTCCACCATGCAAAGCGTCAAGATCAAGACCACCTACTGGGACATCGCGGCAGACCTGCATTTCCCGCCCAACTTCGACCAGACCAAGAAGTACCCGGCCATCATCAGCGCCCACCCTATCGGAAGCTGCAAAGAGCAGACCGCCGGAAATGTCTATGGCAAGGCACTGGCAGAAGCCGGGTTTGTTGTCATCGCCTTCGACCGCAGCACGCAAGGCCAGAGCGGTGGCGAGCCCCGCTACATTGAAGACCCGGCCATGGCCGTGGAAGACTTCAGCCGGGTCGCGGACTACCTGGTCACGTTGCCATATGTGGATGCCGACCGAATTGGCGTGCTGGGCATCTGCGGCGGCGGGGGCTATGCCATCAATGCGACCATGATCGAGCGCCGCATCAAGGCCCTGGTCAGCATCACCGGCGTCAACTACGGCCGTCTGTGCCGTGAAGGCTTCAGCGGCTTCGACCCGATTGGCCAGATGGAAGCCGTGGCCCAGCAACGCACCGCCGAGGCCAGGGGCGAGGCGCTCAAGGTTGACCTGTTCGTTCCGCCCTCGCTGGATGCCGCCGCCCAGGCGGGCATCACGGACGTTGATGTGCTCGGCGCCACGGATTACTACCGCAACCGCTGCATCAACGACAACGCCGGCACGCGAGCGCTGTTCTCGCGCCGCGCTGCCTCTGCCGCCTGGGATGCCTTCCATCTGGCCGAGACGCTGCTGACGACGCCGATGATGGTGGTGGTTGGCGACAAGCCGGGCGGCTTTGGCGCCTATCGCGATGGGCTGGAGATTTACGCGCGCGCCGCGTCGAAGGTTAAGGAACTGGTCGTTGTCGAGGGTGCTTCACACTACGAGTTGTACGACCAGCCGGGCCCTGTCGGTCAGGCGTTGGCCAAGCTGATCCCCTTCTATCAGCAAAACCTGTAAGGCCCAGCCCGACGCTTTCTGAAGATGAAACAGCCATCGGCCCTACCGGGAACGGCAGGGCCGATCTGGTTTGGAGAACTGCATCATGACCAAGGCCAAAACCAAAGTACTGATCCTGGGCGCCAGTGGCCAGATCGCTCGCCATGCCGTGCAGATGCTGGGCGAGCGCCAGGATGTCGAGCAAACCCTGCTCGTGCGCGATCCCAAGAAGCTGACCGGCAATGAACCCTTCAATGCCAGGATCGCCATCGGCGATGTGATGGACAAGAAACTGCTGCCCCAGCTCATGGAAGGGCAGGACGTCGTCTACGCCAATCTGGCGGGCGACGTGGACAAACAGACTGCCCACATCCTTGCGGTGATGAAGTCCAAGGGCGTCAAACGCCTGATCTTCGTGAACTCGCTGGGTATCTACGATGAAGTTCCTGGCAAGTTTGGCGAGTGGAACCGCAAGGAGATCGGCCAGTATCTGCCGCCGTACCGCCAGTCGGCAGATCTGATCGAGGTCTCCGATATCGAGTACACCATCCTGCGTGCCGCGTGGCTGCAGGACGAGGATGAGGTGGATTACGAGATCACCGGTCGCGATGAGCCTTTCAGGGGCACCGAAGTTTCGCGCAAGAGCGTAGCGGCGCTGGTGACCAAACTGATTGAGCATCCCGATACCTTGGTAAGGGCCAACGTGGGTGTGAACAAACCCAATACCAACGGCGACAAACCTGCTTTCGTGTGACGTAGTCACTTCAAGCCGTCAAGCGTTCTCCTGTCATAGCGAGAAATGGACGGCGGCCAACCCCTTCGAAACGGGCTGCTGGTGGTGCTTCATCGAAGTCCGCGTCTGGCTTTCCGTATGGCGGTCCTTCAGGAGCGGTGCTGCGCGACGGCCGTGATGCTCGCTCCAAGCAGTATGCCGGCCACAGCACCGATAGCAATCAGACCGAAGTCGCCACTACGGCGCCTTGATCTCCTTCTCTTTTTCCTTCTCCTTTTTTGCGCCATCGTAGTGCGATTTGATGGCGAAAAACATGCCAGTGCCCAACACGAGGATCTTGAACGTACCTAAGACTACAGGGACCCAGAAATTCATCATTACCTCAAAACGCTGCTTCGGCAGCTTCATTCACGACTCGTGGATCAGGCAAGGAAAAACGAACGACAGCCGTGAGGACCACGAAAAGCATCAGCCTGATCCCGACGAGTGTGAGATCACGATGGGCGATTTCATCTTGCGCTTTAGGGAGTGAAGAACACCTACGCACCGCATCCAGAAATACTCAGCGCGGCGAGCGTCATACTCCCAAAGACCGTCGAATTCTACCGCTAAGCATCATACAAATAGTTGAATGGTTCGACTTGTATGTCTTTGGGTTCGATTTGTATGTCTTTTCTGGTTTTCTCAGGTTGAAAACATGTTTTGGGTGCGACCCTTTGTCGCAGATTCAGGCGATTGGTGCGAGCAAATTTCTATGCTGATCGTTGCGGTGTCGGAGGATGGTGCACTTCGGCGAGGCAACCGCCCGCTCCTGCAACGTGAACTAGTCCAGGCATTATTGATTCTCGAGCCGGGTTAGCCATGGCCGACGGCTTCTGGCCAGGAGTCGTCTTCGACGATCCGCTGTTTCCGACCTATACCGAACGTCAACCTGTCTGGAAGTGGGACCGGACTGCTTCGATATCTCCTGCAGCTAGATACTTCCACAGCAGGACTGCTTTGTCCTGAGGCAGCGCCTGAACCTCTTTCGCCGGGCACAATTTCGTCTCATAGTCCTGGTCGGCCCACTCTTCCCAGCGTGCAGTCCCACGGCGTGTAATTTCAAGAATGTACATGGGCCCTTCGTCGTAGCCATATCGTAGCGAGCTAGCACCATGCTCTTCGTAGTCACCTTCAGTCATGCCCGGCGAGTTTTCCTCATATAGCTCTTTCACCGCTGTCGAGATCTCGTCATGTGTTGGCATGTCTTCTTCCTCGCCATACCTACGCAGCAGATAGCACCACGGATTGCTCATACAAGTCCTCTTTGTTGTCATTTTTTAAACCTTCGGCCGATACCAGGAAGTGTCCGCTCCTGGCCGGAAGCAGCCATAGGAATACTGTAGTTCTTGACCCAGAATGGGCCGTTAACGTTGCCCGACAGCGATCGCTTAAAGCAGGCATCCGCCTCGTAGGCGCATCAGCCGTCTGCCTCCAATCCGATCATTGCAACAAATCTCTCGAAATCGGGCGCTATTGGAACCACGGATTCCTTGAGATCAATATTCGTCATATCGATGGAGACAACAGGCCAGGGCACATCCGTTCTCATATCAAATGCGATGAACTCGCCACCGCCGTTGCTTCCGAAGACAAAGAACTTGGCGAAGAACTCCTCACAGTCGCCGACACGGGCGGCGTCAATTGCCATTTCTGCAGTGTCCAGGCAAAAGTAGTATGGCTGAACAGGAAGCGGGCCTTCACCGCCATTGCTGAACGCGAGCAAATCGTAATATCGCGCTGGCATGCCTATTGGACTGACTGAGCGAAGGGCCAAAATGGCATCCTTCGTTGCGGCCTCTGTCCTGAACCAGTCTCGAGTTTCGGGAATCATGGTGCGATTTGCAATGGAACTCGGCGTCCGCGTTTGACCGCGTGCGGTTGTTAATAATGAGCTGTTTTTGACTCAAAATAGCTACTCAGTTTCGCGCAGCGACTGCCTATAGCCAGTCGCTGCAAGGTGCCAGCCCCACACGCCATTTCATCGCACCGGCAACAGATACTTCAACCCTTGCGTGAAACCTCGTGGCGCCACGGTGAGATGATCCTCGTCGTTCAAGACCGCCGATTTCAGTTTCAAGCCCGGATACTTCCTGCTTGCCAGCGCCGCTTCCAACGCCCGGTTGTCGGCCACCATGTCCACCGTCTGGTTGTAGCGCTGGTCGCCTTTGCGCAAGGCTTCCTGGGCGCCGACATACAGATAGACATTCGCCTTCAAGTCCTGATGCTGCTCGGCGTAGCGCGCTTCGAGCTTCAAGGCGTATCGCTTGTCGTACCAGAGCGACGGGCTGCCAAGGATGTAGCTGTTGAACATGTCAGGCTCGGTGAAAAGGATCTGCGTGCCCAGCAGTGCGCCGTAGGAATGGCCCAGAAATATCGCTTTGGCAGGGTCGGCGCGATAGCGAGTGGTGATGAAGGGCTTTACCTGATCGCGCAGATACTGCTGATAGGCCTGTGCCTGACCATGGATCGAATTCGGGGGCGCGGTGCTTGGGCCGTTGGGTGTCGGCGTGTAATCACGCTGGCGGCTGACACTGCCTTCCTCGCCTTTCGCATAAGACAGGCCGACGAGTATGAATTCCTCGATCTTGGGACCCTCAACATTCAGGCGGCGGCCCAGTTGGCGGATGATCGGGAAGGCGTAATCGGCGTCGGTCACATACAGCACCGGATAGCGTCGCTGCGGCTGCTTGGCATAGGAGGGCGGCAAGGCGACGAAAACCTGGTAGCCGCGCTTGGAAACGGGATCGGGCACGTCCCATACTTCGCTGTCGGCGACCTCGTAGGGACGGCCGTCGCCTGCCTGCACCTTGGGCGTCGATGGAGCCTGGGCGTGAAGCGGGGCGACAAAGGCGCCGAGGCCGGTCATCAGTGTGGCCAACAGGGCGTATGAAAAACGTCGATGCATGGGAATGCTTCGTCGATGGGGGAAACTGCGGAACCTCAACCCTGCGCCTCCTTCACCGCCCGCCGCACCGCATCCCGCTGACCCACGCGTTCCAGATACGCCGTCAGCTTCGGAAACCGCGTCATGTCCACGCCATCCCCCTCCAGCCAGCTGCCGACGGTATACAGATAGCCATCCACGACGCTGTACCGTTCCCCCGCGACCCAGGGCCCGACGATCTGCGCTTCCAGATAGGCCGCGCAAACGGTCATGGTCTGCGGCACCTTGGCGCGCATGGCTTCATGGGCGGCGGGATCGTCGGCCCAGCGGGCGCCGCGGCGCTTGTGGGCGTGGGCGACGTGGGCGGTCGAGGCCAGGTAGCTGGCCAGTTCCTGCATGCGCGCGAAGGCGAAGGGATCGTCCAGCGGCGCGAGTCCGGCCGCCGGAAAGCTCTGCGCCACGAAGGCCAGCAGGGCGGGGGTCTCGGTCAGCACGCCCTGGGGCGTGGCCAGTGCGGGTACGCGGCCCTTGGGGTTCACGCGCAGGTAGTCCGGGCCTTGCTGCTGCCCGGCGGCGATGTCCAGTTTGACCAGGTCGAACTCGGCGCCGGCTTCGTGCAGGGCGATGTGGGTGGCCAGGGCGCAAGTGCCGGGAGCGGTGTAGAAGGTCCAGCGTGACATCGGCGATTTCCTTTCTGCGGGGGATGCTTGGGATGCCCAGGATAGAAGACGCGGGCCGTTGGGTAAAGCGGCGGGCGGCTCGCGCGCGGGCGCGCCTTGCCGCGAGGCGGCTCGGTGGCGGGCGGCGCTAGGGAGACTTCAGGCGCTGGGCCATGGAGTATCCATCGATGTAGTCGCGGAACTCCTTCAAGAATGTGGTCTCGGCCTGTGTCCGTTGCGCGTCCCGATGCCACAGCAGATGAAGATCGACCGAGCAGACGCCCTCGCCGGGAGGCAGGCGCCAAAGGCGGCCTTCCGCCAGGTCGGTCGCCACGCTGTGTTCCGGCAGGCAGCCGATGCCGAACCCCGCGATCAGCAGGCGCTTGACTTCATCGTGGTGCGAGGAGGTCGCCACGATGCGGCCGGCGAAGCCGCGTTGGTCGCGGAAGATCGTCAGCGGCGACAGGCTGTCGCCCAGGGAGTCGCTGGCGAAGGACACGAAGTTCTCGCTCAACAAGTCTTCGAGGCGGATGTCGGTTTTGCCGAACAGGGCGTGGTTGCGGCCGCAGAACAAGGCATAGCGTTGCTGCAGGAACACCTTGCTCTCCAATCGCTTGGGCATCTGGCGGCACAGGGCGATGCCGGCGGTGGCGGCGCGCTGCGCCATCAGCGTGACGATCTCGCTGCTGGGCAGGACATCCAGTTGCACGTCGATGCGCGGATGCCGACGGTGAAAGCGCGCCCAGAAATCATCGTAGACGGCCGAGTGGATGCGGCTGGCGACCAGCAGATGGATGCGCCCGCTTGATTGCGCTTCGGTGTGCGAGACATCGGTCAGCAGTTGCGACACGTTGCCGTGTATGGCTTCTGCCGCGCGGCAGACTTCCTCGCCCGCGCTGGTGATCGTGAAGGCCTTGTTGTGTCGCTCGATCAGGCGTCGTTGCAGCTGGTCCTCCAGGCGTTTGAGCGCCTGGCTGACCGCGGACTGCGTGAGGTGCAGTTTGGTGGCGGCGGCGCTGATGCTGCGTTCCTGGACGATGACCAGGAAGGTGCGAAGCAGGTTCCAATCCAGGCGTTCGCCGGGGCGGGCGGTCAGGGGCGTCGTGGTTTTCATGGGACGGAGCGGGCGTGGCG
>NZ_JCBANH010000070.1:0-34322 GCF_059760925.1 Achromobacter sp. 1011791174 | reverse complement strand
GGCGGCCTGCGCCGCCTGTTGCGCGGCCACGGCCGCCGCCGTGCGGTTCAGGTTGTCGAGCGAGCGCTGCAGCTGCTGGCGCGACTGCGCCTGCTGCTGGCTGGCGTTGCCGACGCCGGCCAGGCTGCCGTCCGGCAGGCGGCCCGAGCGCTGCACGGCCGATTGCGCCGCGCCCTTGTCGGCGAACCAGCCGGGGCTGAAGGCCCGCGATTGCGCCTGCGCCGCGCCCGCCGCGCCGCCGGCGATCAGCAGCGCGGCCACCGCCTGGGAAACCGGCGTGCGCCGCCAGGCGCGAGGGGAGGAGGAAGGACGGACGGAAGGCGCTTGAAACGTGGGCATGGCGTCGTTCTGGTATGTCGATGAGGGGCGCCGCCGGGGCCGGCTTACTCATCTAGTCGAACGGCGCGCGGGGACTCGGCACAACAATCCCCATGAAATTTTTATGACATGCGCAATCCGGACCGCGCGCCATCCGTCTCAGCTAAGGAAGACCAGATCGCCCACGCGCCGCACTTGCGCGCCGTACAGTTGCTGGATCTGGGCGATGGCCTGGTCCAGGTCCTGCACCTCGTAGCGGGCGCTCAGGCGGCGCCGCGCCAAATCTCCATTCATCAGCACCACGCGCCCCGGGCGGTAGCGGTTGATCTCGTCGATCGCCTGCTCCAGCGGCAGGTCATGGAAGCTGACCACGCCCGCGCGCCAGTCCGAGGGCCGCGCCGGCAGCGGCGCGGGGGCGTCCAGGGCATCGTCGTCGTAGGCGATCTGCATGCCGGCCGCGAGCCGCAGCGCGCCTTGCGGATGGCGCACTTCGAGCTGCCCGGCGTTGCAGCGCAGCTGCACCTGCTGGCCGCGCAGCCGGCGGATCTCGATATCGCCGTCGGCCAGCAACAGGCGCGCCGCGCCGGCTTTCACCAGGCAAGGCTGGTCGCGCCGGGCCTGGATCGCCGCCTCGCCGGCCACCAGCTCGATCTCCGGCCGGCCGTCGCGGGTGGCGACGTTCAGGCTGGTCTGCGTGTTCAGCGCCAGCGTCAGTTGCTGCGCGTCCAGCGCATAGTGGCGCTGCTCGCCGGTGGCGGTCCGGTAATCCGCCTGCATTTCGGCATAGGACGGCCACAGGCCCAGCGGCGGTCGCAGCAGCCCCACGGCCGCCAGGCTGGCGAAGGCGCCGGCGCCGCCGGCCAGCAGCCAGCGCCGCCGGGGCGAGAATGGCGCCTGCGCCCGGCGGTCCGGGCGCGCCTGGGCGGGGCGCTCGGCCGCATAGGCTTGCACCACGCCGCCCAGCTCGCGCCAGGCGCGGCTGGCTTGCGCCCAGGCGCGCTGGTGCGCCGGGCTCTGGCCGCGCCAGGCCTTGAAGGCTTCGCCGTCCTGGACGGTGGGCGACCCCGCGCCCAGGACGCGCGCCCAGGCGTGTGCCTCGCGTTCGATCGCGTCGTCGTCGGGAGAGCCGGGGCGGTGTGCGGTGTTCATGGGCGGGTTCGGGCGGCGCGGGCGGAAGCGCCGTTCTCTTGCTTAGACGTTTGGGCGACGGCAAAAAGGCACGCCAAACGCGCGAAATACACACTTGCTTGCATTATTTCTTCGCTCGCTGTCCGCGCCGGCCCGGTTCGACGGGCGGCTGGCCGGGCGTGGAGACGTCCTGCGCCCGCCGCATCGCGCGCAGGCAGTGCTCGTGCGCGGTCTGCAGTTCGCGTCCGACCAGCCGCAGCGAAATGCCCCAGCGTTGCGCCAGTTCGGGCCGCGACAAGCCGTCGACGCGCGCCGCCACCAGGATGTCGCGCTGGCGCGGCGTCAGCATGTCCAGCGCCTTGAACATGCCTTGCATGTCCGAACGCGACTGGGCGATCTCGGCCGGGCCAGGGGTCTCGTCCTCCAGCTCGAAGAATTCGCTGACCTCGCTCTCGCTGAGCAGGCGGGTGTCCTGGCGGATGCGGTCGATGGCCGCGTGCACGGCGGTGTTGACCAGGTAGGTCTGCGGATGGCGCACGCCGTCCAGGTCGTCGCGCGCGGACAGGCGCAGATAGGCGTCGTGCAGCGCGTCGCCGGCCAGGTCGGAGGCGCCGCCCAGGCGCCGCGAGACCTGGTTCCTGAGCGCGTCGTAGCGCTCCGCGATCAGCCGCCTCAGCGCGGCCAGCCCCGCTCCGCTCATCGTGCGCAGGCCTCGCGTCCGTTGGCCGAGGGCAGGATCAGCAGCGTGGCGGGCAGGCCGAAGCCGGGCGGCGGCGCGCCCATCGGCAGCCCGGCCAGCGCGTTGCGCAGGCCGGGCTCCATGTCCGGACGTCCGTCCGCGTGGACCTGCACGCCGTCAATGGCGTGGGAGGCGTCCAGCGTGATCCGCAAGGCGGCGCGGTATTCGCCCACGCGCAGCGCCGGGCGCGCGCACAGGGCCGACAGCACGCGCGCCTGGATCTGGCCGTAGTAGCGCAGGCGGGTGGCGTCCGGCGCGGCCTTGGGCGCGGGCAGGGGCCGCAGCATCAGTGCGCGCGGGGTGGTGTAGATGGCTTGCAGGCCGCTGCCGGCCAGCAGCTTTTGCAGCGCGTCGCGCGAGCTGTAGCGGCCCGACAGGGCGGGCGCGGTCTTGTCGGCCACATGGCCGGCGTCGTAGAGCACCGAGTCGCCGGTCAGCTCGCTGTAGCGCTGCAGGGCGTCATGCAGCGGCTGGCGCGGCCAGTCGAAGGCATGGACGGGATCCGGCTGGGCCTGCGCGGCCGACAGCGCGGCGCCCAGCAGGCCGGCGGCCAGCATCAGCGGCAGGCGCTTCACGCCGCGGGACACGCGGACGTCGGACACGGCGCAAGGGGCAGGGCAGCGGGGAGCTTCATACGCGCGGGCACCCGGCGCGGGCGGCCGGCAGACGGGAAGGGAGCCGCAATGGTAGGGCGCGAAGATGAAGCTTTGGTTGCAGTCAGATGACGGCAGGCGCGGCGGCCGTCATCTGGCGCGGATGCCGACGCTGCTGGGGCGCTGGCGGGGAGCGCGGGCGGCGCCCGATCAGCGCATGCCGGGAAAGGCCGTCACCCAGGAAACCTTGATGTCGCCAAAGGCGCGCACGATCTGGACCTTGAAGTCCGGGAAGGCGGTGACGATCTCCCATTTGCCGCAGCTGCTGGCGAAGGCGCGCACGCGCTCGACGCGGATGTCCTCGAAGGCGTTCACGACCTCGATCTTGATGTCGGGAAAGGCGTCGACGATCTGGACCTTGCCGCGCAGCGGGATGCCCTTGTAGGTGCAATTGGCCTTGTCGAGGTCGCCGGCCTGCGCCAGGGCGGGCGCGGCGAGCAGGCAGAGGGCGAGGCGGATCAGCGTTCTTTTCATGGGGCAGGGATGGTAGCGCGCGGCCCTCAGCCCTTCAAGCCCAGCCGGCGCGCCAGCTTGTGCAGGTTGCTGGGGTCCACCTCCAACACGCGGGCGGCCGCGGCCCAGTTGCCGTCGTGCGCTTGCAGCGCCAGCCGGACGTGCTGGCGCTGGCAGGCGTCCACGGCGTCGCGCAAGGCAGGCAGCGCGCCGTCCGGCGTCGTGGCGGGCGGCGCGTCCGGCGCCGGCGCGAGGGGACGCAGGTCGGCGCCGGACAGGTCCAGCAGGCCGGCCTCCAGCGTGACGATGTGGTTGCGGTTGGCGCCCCGGCTCACCGCCTTGATGGCGGCGCGGCTGATGACATGCTCCAGCTCGCGCACATTGCCCGGCCAGCGGTAGCGGCGCAGCGCCTCTTCGGCGTCCAGCGCCAGCCGCAGGCTGCGCAGGCCCAGCCGGGCGCGGTTCTGTTCCAGGTAGCGGCCGGCCAGCAGCAGCACGTCGTTGCCGCGCTCGCGCAGCGGCGGGATGGCGATGGGATAGACCGACAGCCGGTGGTACAGGTCGGCGCGGAAGTCACCGTCGCGCACCAGGTCCTTCAGGCTGCGGTTGGTGGCGGCCACGATGCGCACGTCCACGCGCCGGGGACGGTCGTCGCCCAGGCGCTGGATCTCGCCGTTCTGCAGCGCGCGCAGCAGCTTGGCCTGCACCAGCAGCGGCAGTTCGCCGACTTCGTCCAGGAACAGGGTGCCGCCGTTGGCGGCCTCGAAGCGGCCGGGCCGGTCGGCCACCGCGCCCGAGAACGCGCCCTTGGCGTGGCCGAACAGCTCGCTCTCGGCCAGCGACTCGGGCAGGGCGGCGCAGTTCACGTGCACCAGCGGCTTGGCGCGGCGTCGCGACAGCCGGTGCACGCGGTGCGCGAACAGTTCCTTGCCCACGCCGGTCTCTCCCAGCAGCAGGATGGGCAGTTCCGAGTCCGCCACCACGTCGATCTCGTGCAGCAGGCGGGCGATGGGCTCGCTCTGGCCCAGGATCTCGTGGTTGTCGGCGGGCGCGCCGTCGGCCCGGGACTGGCCCCGCGTCAGGCGCAGCGCGCGCGTCTCGGCCTCCAGCCGCGTGGTGCGCAGCGCCGCTTCCACCAGCATGATCAGCTCGCGCAATTCGGACTGGGCCTCGGAGCCGAAGGTGCCGACCTCCAGCGCGTCCAGCGTCAGCACGCCCCAGGGCTGGCCCTCGACATGCAGGCTGGTGCCCATGCAGTCGTGCACCGGCAGGGGCTCGCCGGCCATGCCGTTGATCAGGCCGTCGTAGGGGTCGGGCAGGGTGCTGTCGTGATGGAAGCAGGTGACGCCCCGGCGCGCCAGGATGGCGGCCAGCCGGGGATGCTGCTGCACCGCGAAGCGCCGGCCCAGCGCGTCCTGGGTCAGGCCGTCCACGGCCACGGGGCGCAGATGGTCTTCCTCCAGTTGCAACAGGGCCACGGCGCCGCAGGAGAAGTGCGCGCGCACGCTGGAGACGAGCCGTTGCAGGCGTACGGCGGGGGGCAGATCGACGACCAGGTCGGCCAGGAGCAGGTTTTGCATGGCGGGGTGATTTGTACCGTTCAGGGTTCCATTTACCCGCATCGGGCAGGGTCATGGCTACCCTTGGAATCGCAAGTGCTTGATCCGGCTCAAACTTTTTGCTGGCACGGAATTCGCTTTGGAAGAAGCACCGTCACGTACCTTGGAGAGACGCAATGAGTTTGGTCGAGCAATCCCTGGGCCAGCTGGCCCGCAGCATCCCTGGCGCCACGCAGGTGTTTCACGAATACGAGCTGGATTTCTGCTGTGGCGGCAAGAAAAGCCTGGCCGATGCCGCCGCCGAGCGGGCGCTGGACGCCCGCCGCATCGAGGCGCGCCTGATGGAGCTGGCGCGGCAGCCGTCCGACATGCCCGACTGGAACGCGGCCAGCCCCGCCGATCTGATCGATTACATCCTGGCGCGCTACCACGAGGTGCATCGTCAGCAGCTGCCCGAGCTGATCCGGCTGTCGCTGAAGGTGGAGCAGGTGCACGCCGACAGCCCGGACTGCCCCACCGGGCTGGCCGAGCACCTGCGCACCATGAGCCAGGAGCTGGAGAGCCACATGCAGAAGGAAGAGCAGGTGCTGTTCCCGCTGCTGGCGCGCGGCCATGGCGCGATGGCGGCCATGCCCATCACGGTGATGCGCATGGAGCACGACGATCACGGCGTGGCGCTGGAACGGCTGCTGGCGCTGACGAACAACATCACGCTGCCGCGCGCCGCCTGCAATACCTGGCGCGCGCTCTACCTGGGGCTGCGCGCCTTCAAGGAAGACCTGATGGCGCATATCCACATGGAGAACAACATCCTGTTCGAGAACGCCATGGCGCCCGCCGCGCCCGTCGCGACGGCCAGCGCGCCGGCGGGGGGCTGCTGCGCAGGCTGAATCCGGCGCGCGTCGCGAGGGCCACGGGCCGGCGGCGCCGGCCCGCGCCGCCTGTACACTCGGGAAACCTCATTCCTGGCGGGGACCCCCGATGGCCGGCAGCAGCTTCTTCGCATTGTTCGACGATATCGCCACCATCCTGGACGACGTCTCCGTCCTGACCAAGGTGGCGGCCAAGAAGACCGCCGGCGTGCTGGGCGACGACCTGGCGCTGAACGCGCAGCAGGTCAGCGGCGTGCCGGTCAACCGGGAACTGCCGGTGGTCTGGGCGGTGGCCAAGGGCTCCTTCGTCAACAAGCTGATCCTGGTGCCGGCGGCGCTGCTGATCAGCGCCTTCGCGCCCTGGGCGGTGACGCCGCTGCTGATGGTGGGCGGCGCCTTCCTGTGCTTCGAGGGCGTGGAGAAGCTGGCCCACAAGTTCCTGCCGCACGGCGACACCGCCGAGGGCAACCACGCCGCGCGCGCCGAGGCCTTGCAGGACGCGTCGGTGGACATGGTGGCGTTCGAGCGCGACAAGATCAAGGGCGCCATACGCACCGATTTCATCCTGTCGGCCGAGATCATCGCCATCACCCTGGGCGCGGTGGCCGAGGCCGATTTCGTCCGCCAGGTGCTGGTGCTGTCCGGCATCGCCATCGCCATGACTATCGGCGTCTACGGGCTGGTGGCCGGCATCGTCAAGCTGGACGACCTGGGGCTGTACTTGAGCCAGAAGCGCTCGCGCGCCGTCGCCTGGATGGGCGAGCGCATCGTGGGCGCGGCGCCCTGGCTGATGAAGGCGCTGTCCGTGGCCGGCACCGCCGCCATGTTCATGGTCGGCGGCGCCATCCTGACCCACGGCATCGCGCCGGTGGGGCAGGCCATCGCGCAGGCGGCCGCCGCCGTGGGCGGCGGATTGACGGGCGGATTGGCGACCACGCTGCTGGACGCCTTGTTCGGCGTGGCCGCCGGCGCGGTCGTGCTGGGCGCCGTCGGCCTGGCCAGGCGGCTGTTCAAGCGCGGCGGCTGATTCCTGGGCGCCAATGCGCCATCGGCAAGCCCGCGATGGGCGAGTCGAAGCAGGGAATGCGCGTGCCGAACAGGCTGCCCAGATACACGGTGCGCAGGTCCGGGCCGCCGAAGGTGATGCTGGCCATCCACGGCGCGATGGCGCCGCGCGCGCGCTGCATGTCCTCGCTGCGCAGCGTGCCCGCGTCGAAGCGCCGCATCAGGTTGGCGCTGGCCTCGGCGTCGCCGTCGTCCAGCAGCAAACGCATGTCGCCCTGGGGCGTGAGCGCGATAAGCCGGTCCACCATGATCAGCGTGGCCCACAGATTGCCGTGCGCGTCGAACGCGATGCCGTCGGGCAGGCCGCCCAGGTGGGCGGGGCCGAAGATCTCGCGGTCGACCAGCCTGACTTCGCCTGGCCGGGACTCGTCCAGCCGCATGCGGGTGATGCGCGGGCCGGTGGTTTCCACGATGTACAGCCATTGCTCGCGGGCGTCGAGCCGGATTTCGTTGGTGAAGTGAAATCCGTCGGCCACCACGCGGATGCGGCCATCTTCGAGCACCGCGACGTAGCCGTCGCGCACGCGGTCGGCCAGCGCCCGGGTCCATGGGTTCACCCGCGTCGAGACGGTGAGCCAGACGCGGTCCCTGGTATCGCGCAGCACGAAATTGACCTTGCCGATGGGCTGGCCGTCGATGTTGTCGATCAGCGTGCGGGTGTGCCCGTCGCGGTCCATGATTTCCAGCCGGTCGGTGCCGAAGTTGGAGATCAGGATGCTGCCGTCGGCGGCGAAGGCCAGGCCGTTGGGCAGCGTGCCTTGCGTATAGCGGGCCTGCACGGCAGCGCCGGCGTCGTCGGCGCCGTCGCCAAAGCGCGTGTCCGCGCGCTGGCCGATGTAGCGCTGCGAGCCGTCGGGCGCGATGCGGGTGACGCCGCCGCGCGCGTCGGCGGCCCACAGCGTGCCGTCGGGCTCGGCCAGGATGCACTCGGGACGCTGCAGTTCGCGGCCGACGTAGCGGATGGTCGAGGGATCGACGGTGTATCCGTCCAGGGGATTGGACGCTGCCATGCGCGGGCTCCTTGTTGCGCGGCCGGTATCAGAAGGCGACGTTGGCGCGGCCCTTGAGCTGCAGGATCTGGCGGGCCTCGTCGGGCGTGGCGATCTCCATGCCCAGCTCGGTCAGGATGCGGCGGATCTTGGCGACTTGCTCGGCGTTCGACGTGGCGAGCTGGCCGCGTCCCAGGAACAGGTTGTCCTCCAGGCCCACGCGCACGTTGGCGCCCATCACCGCGCCCATGGTCACGAAGGGCATCTGCTGCCTGCCGGCGGCGAACAGCGACCAGACGTAGTCCTTGCCGAACAGGCGGTCCGCCGTCTGCTTCATCAGCAGCACGTTCTCCGGATCGGCGCCGATGCCGCCCATCACCCCGAACACCGACTGGATCAGGAACGGCGGCTTGACCAGGCCCTGCTCGACGAAGTAGGCCAGGTTGTAGAGGTGGCCGATGTCATAGCACTCGAATTCGAAGCGGGTGCCGTGCGTCTTGCCCAGCGTTTCGAGGATGTAGCGGATGTCGCGGAAGGTATTGCGGAAGATGCCGTCCTCGGTGGCCTGCAGATAGGGCACTTCCCAATCGTGCTTCCACTGACGTGGTTTCTCGGCCATGCGGAACATGGCGAAATTGATCGAACCCATGTTCAGCGAGGCCATTTCCGAGGACGCGCGCAGCGCGCCCGCCAGGCGCTGCTCCAGCGTCATCGTCACGCTGCCGCCGGTGGTGATGTTGAGCACGGCGTCGGTCTGCTCGGCGATGCGCGGCAGGAACTGCATGTACACGTCGGCCGATGGCGAGGGGCTGCCGTCGGCCGGATTGCGCGCGTGCAGGTGGATGATGGCCGCGCCGGCCTGCGCGGCGGCGATGCTCTGCGCGGCGATCTCCTCGGGCGTGCAGGGCAGGTAGGGCGACATGGTGGGCGTGTGGACCGAGCCGGTGATGGCGCAGCTGATGATGGTCTTGGTCATGGCGGGTGCTTCCAGGGGGCGTTGAATGAGCGGGCGGCGCGCGCCGTCAGGCCGCGGGCATCAGCGCGTCGTCGAAGATGGCGACGGCGCGCGTCCAGCCGGCCGAGGCATTGCGGATCTTGTGCGGGAAGCAGCTGATGTAGAAGCCGTCGGGCGGCAGCGCTTCCAGGTTGTGCAGCTTCTCCAGGTGGCAGTAGCCAATGTCGCGGCCGGCCTTGTGGCCTTCCCAGATCAGGCCGGCGTCGTGGCTGCGGGCATATTTTTCGGCGGTATGGACGAAGGGCGCGTCCCAGCTCCAGGCGTCGGTGCCCGTCAGCCGGACGCCGCGCTCCAGCAGGTACATGGTGGCGTCGTAGCCCATGCCGCAGCCTGCGGACACGAAATCATCATGTCCGTAGCGGCTGCCGGCGCGGGTGTTGACCACCACGATTTCCAGCGGCTGCAACGTGTGGCCGATGCGCTTGAGCTCGGCCTCGACGTCGGCGGCGGTCACGACATAGCCGTCGCCGAAATGACGGAAGTCCAGCTTCACGCCAGGCTGAAAACACCATTCCAGCGGCACTTCGTCGATGGTCCAGGCGCGCTTCTTCTCGCCCAGCGCCTTGTCCATGGTGCTGTGGAAGTGGAACGGCGCATCCAGATGCGTGCCATTGTGGGTGGACAGCGTGACCTTCTCCACGGCCCAGCCTTCGCCGTCGGGCAGGTCTTCCTTCTTCAGGCCGGGAAAGAACGGCTCGATCTGGCCGATCGTGTGCTCGTGGGTGAAGTACTGGATCTCGGGCTTGAAGGCGGGCGGATCGGAGACGACATCGTTCTCCAGGTAGATGGACAGATCGACGAAGCGGCGCGTCATGGCGGAATTCCTGTTTGTGTTGGGGAGTGTGGTTGCGGCCGGGCTCAGTGCGCGGCGACGGGTTCTTCGGCGGCGGCGGTCTTGCCGGCGGGCAGCAGCAGCACCACGGCGGCGGCGATCACGAACACGCCGCCGCAGGCGGCGATGCTCGGGCCGAAGCCGAAGGTGGCGGACATCGAGCCCAGCAGCAGCGGCGCGAAGGCGGAGATGCCGCGTCCCACGTTGAAGCAGAAGCCCGCGCCCGTGGCGCGCAGCTGGGTGGGAAACAGTTCCGCGAAGTACGAGCCCATCAGTCCGGCGAAGGCCATGAAGAAAGCAAATACCGGCCCCAGCCACAGCAGCAGCAGGTGATCCGTGGCCTGCACGTAGAACGGCAGCAGCAGGCCGGAGCAGACCAGCGACAGGATCAGGGCCTTTTTCTTGCCGACGCGGTCGGCGATATAGCCGAAGGCGTTGTAGCCGACGAACATGCCGATGTTGAGCAGGACCAGGAAGCGCGCCATGGTGCCCGTCTCCAGCCCGCGTTCCTTTTGCAGGAAGGTCGGCAGCCAGGTGCTGGCGCCCCAGTACGCGGCCAGCGTCAGCGCCGAGACCATCGTGCCCAGCAGCGTCACGCGCAGCAGGGCCGGCGCGAACAGCGGGGCGACGCCTTGCCCGCCCGCGCCTTGCGGCGCGCCGGCGCGTTTGCGCTGGCGGTCGGCCAGCCAGGTCTCGGATTCGGGCACGTAGCGCCAGACGTAGACCATGGCGATCACGACCGCCGCGCCACAGACGAAGAACAGCGCGCGCCAGCCATGGGCGGGCAGCAGGTAGGAGGCTGCCGCGGCGGCGATGGCCGCGCCGATGGAAAAGGAACTGAGCACGAAGGAGGTGGCCCGCGCGCGCTGGTGCGCCGGCCAGGTTTCGTTCACGTGGGCGGCGGCGATGCCCCAGACGCTGCCCAGGCCCAGGCCCGAGAGAAATCGCAGCGCCAGCACTTCGCGCCAGTCGGTGGCGCCGGCAACCGCCATCGTCAGCGCGCCGAAGCTGCCCAGCGACAGCAGCAGCACCTTGCGGCGGCCCCAGCGGTCGGCCAGCGGCCCCATGACCAGGCCGCTCATGCCGATGCCGAGCAGGGTGGCCGTGGCCAGCAGCCCGGCCTGCATCGGGCTGATCTGCAGCGACGCCGAAATCGCCGGCATGGCGATCGCCAGGATGAGGATGTCCACGGCATCGAACATATAGCTCAGGAAGTACCCGGCCAGCACGCGCCATTTCAAAGTGGATGGGGAAGGGGCCATGCTTGTCTCCTGACGTTTTTGATCGTCTCTTATGGAAAACTGACTGTACGATCGTTCAGTTTATTTGGTCAATCCATCGAGCCCCTAGGGAAAACCAGGGCTACCATGACCTCCTTAAAATTCCAGGCCATCCCAGAGGAGAGATGCATGCCAGCAAAGCCTGTGCCCAAGAAAGCGGCCACGGCCCGGACCAAGGCGCCCGCCGCCGTCAGCAAGCGCGACCGGATCCTGGACGCGGCGCAACAGCTGTTCGCACAGGGAGGATTCGACGGCGTGTCCATGCGCGACATCGCGGCGCAGGCCGGCGTGGGCCTGCCCCTGATCGTCTATCACTTCGAGACCAAGCAGAATCTGTACCGCGCCCTGTTCGAGCGTTTCAGGACGCTGCTCGACGCCCGCTTGACCGCCTTGCATGCGCCCGTCGCGCCGGGCGTGGACCCGCTGGAGCACATCGTCCGCGCGCTGGTTTTGCCGGTGCTGCAGGCGCAGGGCGGGGAGGCCGGCGTGGCCTACGCCAAGCTGGTGGCCAGGGAAGTGTCGGACCCGCGCGAAGCCGAGCGCGGCATCGTGGCGGAGTATTTCGATCCGTTCGCCGTGGAGTTCGTCCATGCGATCCGGACCGTGCTGCCCAGGCAGGATCCGGACTACGCGCACTGGGCCTATCTGTACGCGGTGGGCGCCCTGGTGATGAGCGTGTTCGACCGCCGCATCGAACGCATCTCCGAGGGCCAGACGCATGCCGGCGACTTGAAGAACAAGGCGGAGTACTTGGTGCGCTTCATCGTCGCGGGCATGCGGGCGGGGCTCGAGCGCGCCTGATCTGGCCGGTGCGGGACAGGAAGAGGAAGGGGCATGGGCCCTGTCGATCGGTTCAGGCTGCGTTCGGCAAACGATGTCGTGTCGTTGCGTGCGACGGAGAGGTGATCCGGCTCGATGCGCCGTCAAACCGTGGGCACGAGCAACGGCGTGCCGGTGGTCAACATCGCGCCACCACCATCCTGAACCAGGTCACCGCGCCCAATCCCTCGCAGCTGATGGGGACGATGGAAGTGGCCGGTACCCCCCACTTAGCCACACACCCGTCGTTGGCAAGTGCGCAGCACGCGCAGGCCCGGATCAACGATCCAGGCCGGAGGCGTCAGGAATCAGCGCCGAATGGCTGTGATTCGGCATGAAGCACAGGGTGAAGTCCACGAGCCCGACGGCGGTACGCCGGGACACACGACTACGGCTTGTCGTCTTTGAGAGACAGCGTTCCGCGAGATTCGAGCAGACGCCGCGTGTTCTCCAGCTCTTTTTGCAGCAACTCGGCATCTGGCAATACCGTCCGATAGTTCGCCGCCATCACCTTGTTCGGCAAGCCGTCCAGCGCATACCGCGCAAGAGCATGGCCCTTGTCCGCGCACAGGATCAGGCCCACCGGCGGATTCTCATCCGGGTAGGCCCAATGTTCCTTGGCATAGTTGCAATACATGTGCATCTGCCCCACATCGGCATGGGTCAGGCTGCCCAGCTTCAGGTCGACGATGACCAGGCAATGCAGCTTGCGATGGAAGAACAGCAGATCGACCCGATACCAGGTCTGGTCGATGCGCAACCGGCGCTGCCGCCCGACGAAGGTGAACCCTTCACCCAGTTCCAGCAGGAAGTACTCCAGACGCTGGATCAAGGCCGCTTCCAGGTCGGATTCCGAATACTCGTCTTTAAGGTCGAGGAACTCCAGCACATACGGGTCTTTGATGGCGTCATTGGGCGTGACGGCATCCTCGGGCTTGGCCACTGCCCCCTTGACCAGCATCGCCGCCTTGTCTTTGGACAAGGCCGTACGTTCGTAGAACTGGCTTCCAATCTGCCGGTCGAGTTGGCGCACGCTCCAGCCGCCGCGCAACGCCTCGGCCTCGTAGAACTGGCGGGCATGGTCATCCTTGACCGACAACAGCCGGACATAGGCCGACCACGGCAAAGTGAAGACCTGGGCCAGTTTTGAGAGGTCGAATTTCCGAGACACCGTCTCGGAATTCTCGATGGGCAGTCCGTCTCCAGATTTCCGAGACAGTGTCTCGGAAATTGCAGACAAGGGATAAGCAACGAAGAAGCGCCGCATGTTCTCCAGGTTGTCCGGGCTGAACCCGCGCCCGAATCGGGTCGTTAGATCGGCGGACAAGCGTTCCATTAACTGCTCACCGTAACCGGCCCGCCGCTTGCCCTTCTGCTCGGCTTCGACGATCCGGCGGCCAATCTCCCAATAGCTGGCCGTCATCAGCGCATTGACACTGCGCGCCGCTGCCTGGCGCGCAGCATCCAGTAACTCCACAATGCCACCGTGGATGCCGGCATAGCCAACCGGTAAGGCGCTGCGTTTCCCCGCTGCCGCAGGCGTCTTCCTTGTTGTCATGCTGTCACCTTCATAGAACGGGATGTCCCGGTAATCGCCAGCCGCTGATTCGCCACCAACTCGGCCGCATCGCGCACCGGCCTGTCCTCGGTGTGAACATAATGCATAAACATCGCCACGGTCTTGTGGCCTGTGAGCTTCCTGTCCACCTTGGTCGGCACTCCCGACTTGGCAATGCCAGTCGTCGCCCGATGGCGGATACCGTGCGTGCATCGGGATGATGCAACGATCAATGACGCCCTGATAGAGCCGCGCTGCGTGCCGGGCTTGTTGCGCTGCTTCGAGTAGTCCTCCATGAAGGTGTGGCAAAACTCCTTCATGGTCGGTGCCTTACGGGCGGCGTTCCTGGCGGTGCTCGGGTCGCCGCCGTTTTTGGAAAGCTCCGGCATATGTTGAACTCGCCTAAGTGATTGATGAACCTGCTGTATCGAACCTTGGCGTAGTCCAGCGAATCGCGGCACTGGAGTCATCGTGAAACAAAAAAAGCCCCGCGCCAGGGGAGACGCGGGGCCAAGACACGAGGAACGTGTCGGGGGTCTGGTTCAGGGCTGCGCGGCGGGGGCGGCGGCCTCCTTGGCGGGTTCCTGGGCGGGCGCCTGCGCCGGCGAACCCATGGCCTGGAACAGCGCCGCCGTTTCCGTCAGCCGCTGCGTGGCGTACTGCACCTCGGCCAATCGCGCCGAGATGAAGCGCTGCTCGCTGGCGCGGCCGGCATAGGGCGCCAGCGCGCCCAGCCGCACGCGGCTCGCGGTATTGCGATAGGACTGTTCGGCGGAACGGCGCGAGGACTCGGCCGCGGCCAGCGCCTGGCTGCCGGCTTCCAGCCGCGCCAGCGTGTCGGCCACGTCCTGGAACGCGGACAGCACCGCCTGCTTGTATTGCTCGATCGAGGCCTCGTACATGAGCTTGGCCGCGCGCCGCTCGGCCAGCAGCTGGCCGCCATGGAAGATCGGCTGCGTCAGCGAGGCGCCCATGCCCCAGATCGAGCCGGCGCTCGACAGCGCGCCGGGCCAGTTGAATCCGCCCTTGCCCATCGAGGCCGTCAGGCTAAGCCTGGGAAAGAGTTGCGCGGTGGCCAGCCCCACGTTGGCGGCAGCGGCCTGCACGGCCGTTTCCGCCGCCCGGATGTCCGGGCGCGAGGCCAGCAGATCCGACGGCACCAGCACCGGCACCTGAGCGGGCAGCGTCAGCGCGCCGAAGGCCAGGTCGGGCGGCGCCTGGTCGGGCGTGCGGCCCAGCAGCACGGCCAGCGCGTGGCGGATGGACTGCCATTCGGCGTACAGCCCGGGCAGCGAGGCTTCCAGGTTGGCGGCGTCGCGGTCGGCGTCCAGCGCTTCGCTTTGCGAGGCCGAGCCCAGCTCGTAACGGCGCTGCGCGTCGCGCGCGACCTGGCGCGACAGCACGGCCTGCTTTTCCGTCAGCGCGACCCGCTCGGCCAGCGCGGCCGAACGGATGGCGCCGGTGACGATGTTGGCGGCCAGCGCGCGGCGCGCCGAGTCCAGCTGGAAAGCGCGCTGCTCGACGCGCGCGCTCTCGGCCTCGTTGGCGAAGCGCGCGGCGCCGAAGATGTCCACCTCGTAGCGCGCCTGGATCTGGCCGGTGTAGATGTTGTAGAGCTTGGTGGGATCGGGCAGGCCGGGCATGGTCAGCGCGCGCTTGCGCGAGACCTCGCCGCCGGCGTCCACGCTGGGCATCAGGGACGAGTTGATCTGGCCGCGCAGCTGCTCGCGGGCCGCGGCCAGCGAGCGGCCGGTGGCGGCCAGGTCCGGGTTTTTCGCCAGGCCTTCCTCGACCAGCGCGTCCAGCTCGGGCGAGCCATAGCGCTTCCACCATTGCGGCACCGGCTGGGCGCCCTGTTCATAGCGCTGGGCCACGCCCTGCGCCGTGGCGCCGGCGGCGGGCAGGGTCTGCACGCCGTACTGGGCCGGCTGCGGCGCGGCGGGCGGCTTGCGGTCGGGGGCGAAGGCGCAGGCGCCCAGCGCCAGCACCAGCGGCAGGATGGTCAGGCGTACCGGGATGCGCGGGGATTTCACGGTGGTCATTGTTGTGCTCCCGCGCGCTCGTCGTGTTTCACCCGGAACCAGGCGGCATAGAGCGCCGGCAGGAAGAACAGGGTGAGCACGGTGGCGCTCGTGATGCCGCCCATCAGCGCGGTGGCCATGGGGCCGAAGAAGTTGCTGCGCAGCAGCGGGATCAGGGCCAGCACGGCGGCCGCGGCCGTCAGCGTGATGGGACGGAAGCGCCGCACGGTGGCGCCGACGATGGCGTCGATGCGTTGATGGCCGGCGCCGATGTCCTGCTCGATCTGGTCCACCAGGATCACCGAGTTGCGCATGATGATGCCGAACATGGCGATCACGCCCAGCATGGCGACGAAGCCGAAGGGCTGGCCGAACAGCAGCAGCGTGGCGACCACGCCGATCAGGCCGAGCGGCGCGGTCAGCACCACCATCATGACGCGCGAGAAGCTCTGCAGCTGCACCATCAGCAGCGTCAGCACCACCACCAGCATGATCGGCATTTGGGCGTTGATCGAGTTCTGGCCCTTGGCGCTTTCCTCGACGGTGCCGCCGACCTGGATGCGATAGCCGACAGGCAGCTCCTGGCGCAGCGCGTCCAGCTGCTTGTCGAGGGCGTGGGTCACGTCGATGCCCTGGGCGCCGGCGACCACGTCGGCCTGCACCGTGATGGTGGGCTGGCGGTCGCGCTCCCAGATCACCGCGTATTCCAGGCCGTAGCGCAGCTGCCCCAGGCTGCCCAGCGGCACGGGGCCGTTGGGCGTGGGCATGGCCAGCGTGGCCAGGCGGGCCGGGTCGACGCGTTCCTCGCGCGGCGCGCGCAGTTCCACGTTGATCAGCTTGTCGCGCTCGCGGTACTGCGTCACGGTGTAGCCGGACAGCGTCAGGGCCAGGAAGCTGGACACGTCGCTGGACGTGACGCCGACTTCGCGCGCCTTCTGCTGGTCGATCTCGAAGCGCACCGAGCGCTCGGACGGCTCGTCCCAGTCGAACTGCACGTTGACGGTGCGGGCGTCGGCGCGGATCTGGGCGGCGACCTTCTCGGCGGTGGCGCGCACGGTGGCGATCTTGTCGCCGCTGATGCGGAACTGCACAGGGAAGCCGACCGGCGGCCCATTCTCCAGGCGTGACAGGCGCGTGCGCACGGCGCTGAATTCCTCGCGCAGCTTGCCGCTCAGCCATTGCGCCAGCTTCTCGCGGTCCTCCACCGAATGGGCGGTGATGACGAACTGGGCGAAGTTGGGCGTGGCCAGCTGCTGGTCCAGCGGCAGGTAGAAGCGCGGCGCGCCGCTGCCCACGAAGCTGACCATGTGCTCGATCTCGGGCCGGCCGTCCAGGGCTTTTTCCAGGCGCTCGACCTGGCGCAGCGTGGCGGCGAAGGACGCGCCTTCCTGCAGGCGCACGTCCACCAGCAGCTCGGGACGGTCGGAGCTGGGGAAGAACTGCTTGGGAATCAGGCTGAAGCCGGTCATGGACACGATGAAGACGATCACCGTGCCGCCCAGCACCAAGTAGCGCCGGTCCACGCACCAGCCCACCCAGCGGCGGAAGTGCTGGTAGAAGCGGGTGTCGTAGATGTCGTGCTCGTGGTCGTCGGGCAGGTGCGCCTCGCGTTTGCGCTCGGGCAGCATGTGATAGCCCAGCAGAGGGATCAGCACCACGGCCGCGAACCAGGACGTGATCAGCGCGATGGCCGAGACCTCGAAGATCGAGCGCGTGTATTCGCCGGTGCTGGACTTGGCCAGCGCGATGGGCAGGAAGCCGGCCACGGTGACCAGCGTGCCGGTCAGCATGGGGAAGGCGGTGCTCGTGTAGGCGAAGGCGGCCGCGCGGGAGCGGCTCCAGCCCTGTTCCAGTTTCACCGCCATCATTTCCACGGCGATGATGGCGTCGTCCACCAGCAGGCCCAGCGCCAGCACCAGCGTGCCCAGCGAGACCTTGTGCAGGCCGATGCCGAACATGTCCATGAACAGCGCCGTCACCGCCAGCACCACGGGGATGGAGATCACCACCACCATGCCGGTGCGCATGCCCAGCGACACCAGGCTGACGGCCAGCACGATGGCCACGGCTTCGGCCACCGAGCGCAGGAAATCATCCACCGAGTGCGATACCGCGCGCGGCATGCTGGAGACTTCGGTCAGCGTCAGGCCGGCGGGCAACTGGGCGGTCAGCTCGCCAAATCTGGCGGCCAGCGCGCGGCCCAGGTGCACCACGTCCTGGCCGGGCTGCATGGTGATGCCGATGCCCAGCACCGGCTTGCCGGCCAGGCGCATCTGGTCGACCGGCGGGTCCTGGTAGCCGCGGCGGATCTCGGCGATATCGCCCAGGCGGATCGACTTGTCGTTGACGCGGATCAGCGTGTCGCCCAGCGCGCGGGCGTCGTCGAACTGGCCGCTGGGGCGCACGAAGATGCGGTCGTCCTCGGTGGTCAGCGTGCCGGCGTGCGTGACCGCGTTCTGGCTGTTGATGGCCTCGGCCAGCTGCCGCGGCGAGATGCCCAGCCGGGTCAGCTGGGTGTTGGAGATTTCCAGGTAGATGCGTTCGGGCTGATCGCCGAAGTAGTCCACCTTGGCCACGCCGGGTACGCGCAGCAGCACGGTGCGCAGCGAATCGGCGTAGTCGCGCAGTTGGGCGGACGAAAAACCGTCGCCTTCCAGCGCGTAGATGTTGGTGTAGACGTCGCCGAACTCGTCATTGAAGAACGGGCCCTGCACGCCTTGCGGCAGCGTGGCCGCGATGTCGCCGACCTTCTTGCGGATCTGGTACCACTCTTCCGGCACCTTGCTCGCGGGCGCCGAATCCTTCATGGTGAAGAAGATCAGCGATTCGCCGGGGCGCGAGTAACTGCGCAGGAAGTCCGTGGCCGGGGTTTCCTGCAGCTTCTTGCCGATGCGGTCGGTGACCTGTTCCTGCACCTGCTGGGCCGTGGCGCCGGGCCATAGCGTGCGGATGACCATCACGCGGAAGGTGAAGGGCGGATCCTCGGACTGCGCCAGCCGCGAGTACGACAGCACGCCGAACAGCGTGACCAGCGAAATCAGGAAGACCACCAGCGACTGGTGGCGCAGCGCCCAGGCGGACAGGTTGAAGCTGCCTTCCTCGTCGCGATGCGAGGCCTGTCCGGCTTGTTGATCCACGCCGCTCATGATGCGAAGTCCTCGGGGTGCAGCGGCGGCACGGCGCGCACTTTCTGGCCGGCCGACACGGCATGCACGCCCTGCCAGACCACGCGCTCGCCCGGTTGCAGGCCCTGGGTCAGCGTGACCGTGCGGGCGTCGTAGCGCAGCACCTGCACGCGGCGCAGTTCCAGCGTGTCCTCTTGCGGCTTGACCACCCAGACGGCGGGGTCCTTGCCGTCATGGAACAACGCGGTGGCCGGCAGCGTGTAGGTCGCCGCGCCATTGGCGCTGGCGTTGCTGAAGCTGATGTTGGCCGTCATGCCCAGGCGGACCTCGGGCTTGGGATTTTCCAGCGTGAGCTTGGCGCGGTAGGTGCGGCTCTGCGGGTCGGCGGCGGGCGCGATCTCGCGCAGCACGGCGTCGAAGGTCTGGCCGGGCAGCGGACCGAGCGTGACGCTGGCGCGCTGGCCCACCGCCAGGCTGGCCAGCAGGCTTTCGGGCACGTCGCAGATGGCGTCGATGTCGCCCGACCAGGCCAGGTTGTAGACCGCCTGGCCGGCCGAGACGTTCTGGCCCGTGTCGGCCCGCTCGGCGGTGATCACGCCGGCGTGGTCGGCCTGCAGGGTGGTGTATTTGAGCTGGTCGGCGGCCAGCGCCGATTGCTGCGCGGCCTGGTCGCGCTGCGCCAGCGCCGAGGCGTAGGCGTTGCGGGTCTGTTCCAACTGGGTGGCGGCGATCAGGTTCTCGCGCGCCTGGGCGCGGTCGCGGTCCAGCTGCTGCTTGGCGTAGTCCAGCTGGTGCTGGGCGGCCGAGAGCTGGGCGCGGGCGCTGGCCGCGTTCTTGGCGGCGTCGGCCGGATCCAGCCGGGCCACGATCTGGCCGGGCGTCACGGCATCGCCCAGGCGCACCAGGCGTTCGACGATCTTGCCGCCGACGCGGAACGACAGCGGCGTGCTGTAGCGCGCCTGCACTTCGCCCGGCAGGGTCCAGGCCGGCAGCGCGGCGTCGGCCTGCACGGGCATGGCGACGACGGGCCGGGGCGCGGGCGGCGCGGCCTCTTTGCGGCCGCAGCCCGCCAGGGCCAGCGCCACGACCAGCGCTGCCGGCAGCGCGCGGCGCAGGCGCCGGGCGCGGGCGCGCAGGGGAGAAGAGGCCGCCGCCAGGGCGGGACCGCGCGCCGGGGGCGCGTCAGAGCCAGGGAAAGTCACGGGATACCTCGCGGGGTGCTTGGGGAAACACCGGATTGAATAAATACGGAATGGATTCTAATTCGTTAATGAATCCAAATTCAATCCTGTATTTGAAATTTAGGCCAAATGCTAAAATCCCTACATGTCCAAAGTCCGTCTAACCCGAGAGCAGAGCCGCGATCAGACGCGCCAGCGCCTGCTCGACGCCGCCCAGTCCATATTCATTACCAAGGGCTTCGTGGCCGCCAGCGTGGAAGACATCGCCGAACAGGCCGGCTATACCCGCGGCGCCTTCTATTCCAATTTCGGCAGCAAGTCCGAACTGTTGCTGCAACTGCTCAGGCGCGACCATGAGCACGTCATGGCCGAGATGCGCGCCATCTTCGAGCAGGAAGGGGCCTCGCGCGCGCAGATGGAAGAAAGCGTGCTGCGCCACTACAGCACCCACTACCGCGAGAACGACTGTTTCCTGTTGTGGATGGAAGCCAAGCTGCAGGCGGCGCGGGATCCGCAGTTCCGCGTCGGCTTCAACGCCTGTCTGCGCGAGCTGCGCGAAGTCGTCGCCGAATACGTGCGGCAGTTTTCCGAGCATGTGGGCACGCCGCTGCCCATGGCGCCGGAAAAACTGGCGGTGGGCCTCTTGGCCCTGTCCGACGGCATGCAGTTCAGCTACGCTTTTGATCCGCAGACGATCACCGACGAAGTCACCGAGGCCGTGCTGGCGGCGTTCTTCCGCCGCATCGTCTTCGGCGAACCCACGCCAGAATAAGCACGCCGCCCGCCGGTCCGCCGGCGGGCGCGCGACGCAGGTGGCGCGCAGGCTGGACTGAGGGGGCCCGCGCCGCATCGCATTTTCCATCCCTCGGGCGAAAGGAGCGCTGCATGACTTCAGAAACCCGACCGTCCACCATCAACCGGCCTGTCTTCTACACGGCGGCGGTGTTCATCCTGTTGCTGGTCGGCTTCGCGATAGCGGTGCCCAAGACCGCCCAGGCGCTGTTCGAGTCGATACAGGGCTGGATCCTGGGCAACGCCAGCTGGTTCTACATCCTGGTGGTCGCCATCATCCTGCTGTCCGTCGCCTTCCTGGCGCTGAGCCGGTATGGCGACATCAAGCTGGGGCCCGACCACAGCGAGCCGGACTACCGCAACTTCACCTGGTTCGCCATGCTGTTCTCGGCCGGCATGGGCATCGGCCTGATGTTCTTCGGCGTGGCCGAGCCGGTCATGCACTTCATGGCCCCGCCGGTGGGCGAAGGCGGCACCGCCACCGCGGCGCGCGAAGCCATGAAGATCACTTTCTTCCACTGGGGCCTGCACGCCTGGGCGATCTACGCGGTGGTGGCGCTGACGCTGGCGTTCTTCTGCTATCGCCATGGCCTGCCGCTGACGCTGCGCTCGGCGCTGTACCCGCTGATCGGCAACCGCATCCACGGCCCCATCGGCCATGCCGTCGACATCTTCGCCATCATCGGCACGGTGCTGGGCGTGGCGACCTCGCTGGGCCTGGGCGTGGCGCAGATCAACAGCGGCCTGAACCATCTGTTCGGCGTGCCGGTGGGCGTGACCACGCAGATCATCCTCATCATCGTCACCTGCGGGCTGGCGACGTTGTCGGTGGCCAGCGGGCTGGACAAGGGCATCCGCATCCTGTCCGAGGCCAACCTGGTGCTGGCGGCGGTGCTGCTGCTGTTCGTGCTGGTGGCCGGCCCCACCGTGTTCCTGTTCCAGACCTTCGTGCAGAACACCGGCGCTTACCTGTCGGACATCGTCAACAAGACCTTCAACCTGTATGCCTACGAGCCGACCGACTGGATCGGCGGCTGGACGCTGTTCTACTGGGGCTGGTGGATCGCGTGGTCGCCTTTCGTGGGCCTGTTCATCGCCCGCATCTCGCGCGGCCGCACCATCCGCGAATTCGTCAGCGGCGTGCTGCTGGTGCCGGCCGGCTTCACGCTGTTCTGGATGACGGTGTTCGGCGACACGGCCATCCATTTCATCCTGGTCGACGGCATCAAGGGCTTCGCCGAGACGGTGCAGGGAGACAGTTCGCTGGCGCTGTTCGCCTTCCTGGAGCAGTTGCCCTGGAGCGGCGTGGTGTCCATCGTGGCGATCGCCATGGTGGCGGTGTTCTTCGTCACCTCGGCCGACTCGGGCGCGCTGGTGGTGGACCTGCTGGCCTCGGGCGGCGCCGAGCGCACGCCCATGCTGCAGCGGATCTTCTGGTCGCTGCTGATGGGCGCGGTGGCCATCGCGCTGCTGCTGGCCGACGGCCTGACCGCCTTGCAGACCGCCACCATCGCCAGCGCGCTGCCGTTCTCGGTGATCCTGCTGCTGTCGCTGTGGGGGCTGTTCAAGGCGTTGAAACTGGACGCCACCAAGCGCGGCATCCGCTACCAGTCGCTGACGCTGTCGCGCCCGGCGCGCGGCGGCCAGTCCTGGGAACGCCGCCTGCGCAACATGGTCATGATGCCGCGCCGCGCCCATGTGCAGCGCTTCATCACCGACGTGGTGCGTCCGGCCTTCGAGGATGTGGCCGACGAGCTGCGCAAGCAGGGCTACGAGGTGCAGGTCAAGGACGCCGAGGACGACGGCGGCGTGGCGCTGGAGGTCTCGCACGGCGAACACCTGGACTTCTCCTACGCGGTGAAGCCGGAAGCCTTCGTGCGCCCCAGCCTCACGCCCGACGAGGCGGCCGACGAGGAAGAGCGCAAGTACTTCCGCGCCGAGGTGCATCTGCGCGAGGGCGGGCAGGACTATGACATCATGGGCTGGAGCCGCGACGCGGTCATCGGCGACATCCTCGACCAGTACGAGCGGCACCGCCACTATCTGCACATGGTGCGCTGAGCGCCCACGGCGTGTTCAGGCCAGGACGCCGGCGGTTCCGCAAGGAATCGCCGGCGTTTTCACATGGGGCGGTCGCCCGTGACGCCCTTCAGGGTTGCTTCAGCGCGCGCAGCACGCCGGCCAGCTTACGGATGGCGACTTCCTGTTCGTTCGGCGCATGGGCGGCGAATCCCATCAGGAACCCGGCCTTGTGCCGCGCCGAGGCGTGCAGGCCCGTGAGGCCCAGCAGGTCTATCCCTTCCCGCCGCGCGGCGTCCAGCGCCTGGCGCTCGGACAGGCCCGGCGCCAGCACGCAGGGCATCTGCATGCCGCCGGCCGGCACGCGCGCCTGCAGCCAATGCGACAGGTGCCGGTCCACCAGCCGCGCCAGCACGTCGCGCCGTTCGGCGTAGACGGCGCGCATGGTGCGCACGTGCGCGCCGAAATGCCCGCCATCGATGAAGCGCGCCAGCGTCAGCTGCGGGATCGGCGCGCTGTGCCCGTCCAGCAGCGTGCGCGCCGCCGTCATGGGCGCGACCAGCGCCGCCGGCAGCACCATGTAGCCGATGCGCAGGCCGGGAAACAGCGATTTGGTGAAGGTGCCGATATAGATCGTCCGTTCCTGCGGATCCAGGCCCTGCACGCAGGCGGTGGGCTTGCCGGCGTAGTGGAATTCGCTGTCATAGTCGTCCTCGATGATCCAGGCCTGGCGCCGCCGCGCCCAGTCGATCACCGCCAGCCGGCGTTCCAGCGCCAGCGTGGCGCCGGTGGGGAACTGGTGCGAGGGCGTCAGATACACGGCCCGCGCCGACAGGGCCGGATCGTCCAGCCGTTCCACCCGCATGCCGTCCGCATCCAGCGGCACGGGCACGCATTCCAGCCCGGCGGCGGCGAAGGCCTTGCGCGCCCCGTGATAGACCGGATCCTCGATGCAGATCTGCTCGCCGGCGTCCAGCAGCACCGTGGCGCATAGCGTCAAGGCCTGCTGCGAGCTGGTCAGCACCAGCACGCGCTCGGGCGTGGCGCGCGCGCCGCGTTCCAGGTTGACGTAGTCGGCGATGGCCCGGCGCAGCGGTTCCATGCCCTGCGGCGGGCTGTGCAGCAGCGCCTGGGCGCCATATTCCTTGAGCACCTGCCGCGTCAGCCGTTCCCAGGTCGGCAGCGGAAAGCTGCGCGTTTCCGGCACGCCGGGCGCGAAGGCGCGCGGGGCCAGGAATTCGCGCACGCCGCCGTCCTGGAACATGGCGCTGCCGCGCTGGCTCAGGCGCAGCGCCGCCTTCTGCGGGCTGGCGCGCCGGGCCGCGCCGCGCCCGGGCGCGTACTGCGCCCGCTCGGACACGAAGCTGCCGCTGCCCACGCGCCGCAGGATGAAGCCCTCCACATGCAGCTGGCCGTAGGCCGCCTCCACCGTGTCGCGCGACACGCCCAGCGACCGGGCCAGCGCGCGCGAGGCGGGCAGGGGGCGGCCGGCCTCCAGCGCGCCGTCCAGGATCAGCTGGCGCACGGCCCGGTGGATGCGCGCGTGCAGCGGCAGGGCGCCGTGGGCGGGGTCGCCGACCCAGGCTTTGACGGATTCGAGTTGCGCGTGCTTGAACACAATTGGTCTGGATCTATGTGAAAAAGTGGTGGGGAACAGCCAGCCATTCCAGGACTATAAATCCGGATATCGATTCATGCCGGCTGCGCCGTCTCCAGGAACCCCATTCAGGCCATGTCTTCCGTCCGTCCGCATTCCCCCGCTCGCTGGAGCGATCTCGCCCACCCCGTCGTCGCCGGGCTGATCTCGGTCATCGTCAACTACGGCGGCACCTTCATCCTGGTGTTCCAGGCCGCCAAGGCTGCCGGCCTGAGCCCGGAGCTTACGGCCTCCTGGGTCTGGTCGGTCTCGATCGGAGTGGGCGTGACCGGGCTGGTCCTGAGCTGGGCCGCGCGCGCGCCCATCATCACCGCCTGGTCGACCCCGGCCGCCGCCTTCCTGGTGACGGCGCTGGCCACCACGCCCTACGCCGAGGCGGTGGGCGCCTACCTGGCGTCGGCTGCGGCCTTCGTGCTGCTGGGCCTGTCGGGCTGGTTCGAGCGCGTGATCCGGCTGATCCCACCGGGCGTGGCGGCCGGGCTGCTGGCCGGCATCCTGCTGCAATTCGGCATCCAGGCCTTTGGCGGCGTGAGCGTGGATCCGGCGCTGGCCGGCCTGTTGATCGCGGCCTATGTGATCCTCAAGCGCGTCACCGCGCGCTATGCGGTGGTCGGCATCCTGGCGCTGGGCCTGGCCTTCCTGCTGTTGCAGCAGCGCGTCGACCTGAGCGGGCTGGAGCTGCGCCTGGCGGCGCCGGTGTTCACGCGGCCCGAGTTCTCGCTCAACGCCATGCTGAGCGTGGCGCTGCCGCTGTTCCTGATCACGCTGACCGGCCAGTACATGCCCGGCATGCTGGTGCTGCGCAACGACGGCTTCAAGACCAGCGCCAATCCCATCGTGACCATTACCGGGCTGGGCTCGCTGCTGATGGCGCCGTTCGGCTCGCACGCCTTCAACATCGCCGCCATCACGGCCGCCATCTGCACCGGCCGCGAGTCGCACGAGGATCCGTCCAAACGCTGGATCGCCGGCATCGCGGCGGGCGTGTTCTACATCCTGGTGGGCGTGTTCGGGGTCACGCTGGCGGCGGTCTTCATGGCTTTTCCCGCGACCTTCATCACCACGCTGGCGGGCCTGGCGCTGCTGGGCACCATCGGCGGCAGCCTGGCCTGCGCGCTGGCCGATCCGAAGACGCGCGAGGCTTCGCTGATCACCTTCCTGGCGGCGGCCGCCAACATCAAGCTGTTCGGCATCGGCGGCGCCTTCTGGGGCCTGTGCATCGGCCTGCTGGCGCACCTGGCGCTGAACGGCCGGTGGCCGGGCCGCAAGGCGCGGGCCGAAGCGGGGGCCGCCTTGCCTGCGGCCGCGCATCCCGCACCTGCCGCCGCCAAACCCGCGCCGGGCCGTTGAGCGCCCGCCTATCGATCGTCGGCGCGCCACAGGGGCGCGTCGGTTGAAAACTGGAGTTTCCCGACATGCAGCAAGCCGCCACGCACCTGATGCGTGCCTATGCCCGTCAACCGGTCACCTTCGCGCGCGGCAGCGGCGCGCGCCTGTGGGACGAGCAGGGGGTGGAATACCTGGATGCCATCGCCGGCGTGGCGGTGACCAGCCTGGGCCACGGCCATCCCGAGATCGCCGCGGCCATTGCCGAGCAGGCCGCGCTGCTGATGCACACGTCCAACGTGTTCCGCGTCGAGTGGCAGGAACGGCTGGGCCAGCGCCTGTGCGCGCTGGCCGGAATGGAAAAGGCGTTCTTCTGCAATTCCGGCGCCGAGGCCAACGAGGCCGCGCTCAAGCTGGCGCGCCTGCACGGCCACCGCCGCCAGGTGGCGCAGCCGCAGATCGTGGTGATGGAGAACGGCTTTCATGGCCGCACGCTGGCGACCCTGTCGGCCACCGGCAATCCGGCCAAGCAGCAGGGCTTCGAGCCCCTGCTGCCGGGATTCCTGCGGGTGCCGTATGACGATATCGCCGCCGTGCGCCAGCTGGCGGAACAGCGCGACGACATCGTCGCCGTGCTGCTGGAGCCGGTGCAGGGCGAGGGCGGCATCCGCGTCGCCGGCGCCGATTACTTGCGGCACTTGCGCGCGCTGTGCGACCGGCATGGCTGGTTGCTGATGCTGGACGAGATCCAGGCCGGCATGGGCCGCACCGGCGCCTGGTTCGGCCATCAGCACGCGGGCATCGCGCCCGATGTGATGACGCTGGCCAAGGCCCTGGGCAACGGCTTTCCCATCGGCGCCTGCCTGGCGCGCGGGCCGGCCGCTGACCTGTTTTCGCCAGGCCAGCACGGCTCTACCTTCGGCGGCAATCCGCTGGCCTGCCGCGTGGCCTGCACGGTGCTGGACATCATGGCGCGCGACGGTATGCCGCAACGCGCCGCCGCGCTGGGCCAGCGCCTGCTGGCCGGGCTGCGGCGGGCGCTGGAAGGTCATCCGCAAGTCGTGGCGGTGCGCGGCCAGGGCCTGATGGCCGGCATCGAGCTGGACCGCAATTGCCAGGAACTGGTTGGCCGGGCGCTGGCCGAACAGCGCCTGCTGATCACCGTGACCCGCGAACGCACCATCCGCCTGCTGCCGCCGCTGGTCTGCGACGAGGCGCAGATCGACGAGATCGTCGCGCGCCTGGCCCGTCTGCTGTCCGGCGACAGCGCCCAAGCCATCACCCCATCGAATGCCGCCGGCCCTGTCGCCGCCGGCCAGACTGAAACCAGGACCTGAAGCCATGACCATCGCCTCCCCGACCCTGCAGGATTTCGACCCGGAACTGGCGCAAGCCATGCGCGCCGAAGCCATGCGCCAGGAAGACCACGCCGAACTGATCGCCTCCGAGAACTACGCCAGTCCGCTGGTGATGGCGGTGCAGGATTCGGTGTTCACCAACAAGTACGCCGAAGGCTATCCGGGCCGCCGCTACTACAGCGGTTGCGAGCACGTGGACGTGGCCGAACGCCTGGCGCTGGAGCGGGTCAAGGCGCTGTTCGACTGCGATTACGCCAACGTCCAGCCGCATGCCGGCGCCCAGGCCAACGCGGCCGTGTTCCTGGCGCTGACGCGGCCCGGCGACACCGTCATGGGCATGAATCTGGCGCAGGGCGGCCACCTGACCCATGGCAATCCGTCCAATTTCTCGGGCCGGCACTATCACATCGTGCCCTACGGTCTGGATCCCGAGACCGGGCTGATCGATTACGACGAGATGGAGCGCATCGCGCTGCGCACCCGGCCCAGGATGCTGATCGGCGGTTTCTCCGCCTACTCGCGCCACAAGGACTGGGCGCGCATGCGCGCCATCGCCGACCAGGTCGGCGCGGTGTTCTGGGTGGACATGGCGCACGTGGCCGGACTGGTCGCTGCGGGCGTGTATCCCAGCCCGCTGCCGCACGCGCACGTGGTCACCAGCACCACGCACAAGACGCTGCGCGGCCCGCGCGGCGGCATCATCCTGGCCCGTGGGCAGGACGAGGACTTCTGCAGGAAGCTCGATTCCGCCGTCTTCCCCGGCATCCAGGGCGGGCCGCTGATGCATGTGATCGCCGCCAAGGCGGTGGCATTCAAGGAAGCGCTGGCGCCGGCCTTCAAGGACTACCAGCGCCAGGTGGTGGCCAACGCGCGCGCCATGGCGGCCGTGATCCAGCGACGCGGCTATCGCATCGTGTCCGGCGGCACCGACAACCACCTGATGCTGATCGACCTGTCCGACCGGCCCTACACCGGCAAGGACGCGGACGCGGCCTTGAGCGCGGCCCGCATCACGGCGAACAAGAACTCGGTGCCGAACGATCCGCGCTCGCCCTTCGTCACCTCGGGCCTGCGCATCGGCACGCCGGCGCTGACCACGCGCGGCTTCGGACAGACCGATTGCGAGACGCTGGCGGGCTGGCTGTGCGATGTGCTGGACGCGTTGGCGGCGGGCACGCTGGAAAGCGTGTCGGCGCGGGTGGCGGAGCAGGTGACGGCGTTGTGCCGCCGGCATCCGGTGTATCGGCGGCCGTCGTAGAATCCCCCGGCCGGTATCGCCGCGGCCGGCCCGTTCTGGTTTCTCGAGCGCGGCCCTGTCCTGTCTTTCGCACGCAAGGTTGCGCCCGCCCATGACGACTTCCCCGCAGATATCCATCACCTTCGACGGCCTGGACGCCGGGCAGCAGCAGGCGGTGACGCGCTTCATGCAGGCCGCGGCGCAGGCCTTCGAAGACAAGAATCCCCATGCGCTGGCAGCCATGCAGCACGCGGGCGCGTCCGAGTCGGGCCAGCGCAACACCTTCGACTACAACCAGGGGCTCATGGAGGGCGGCGACCGCATCGTCTCGTGGTCGGCCAGTCCGTACAAGGAACCGCGCTGGTCGATCATGAAGCTCTACCAGCATCACCCGGAACCCACCGTCTGGGTGCTCGTGATGCTGGATGACGGGCGCAGGCAGACCGAGTACTGCTTCGCGCTCGCGCCGACCGAGGACGGCGGCCTCAAGTCCTGCTACTACATCGACCGCGTGAAGAAGAAACCAGGCCGCAAGAAGGGGCTATAGCTTTTTGCTAACCTCAACATTACTTAAGCTATTTTGACTTGTCCCAGGCTTTCGCAGATTATCAAAGCACACTCTTTGATAAATGGCGAGAGCATCATGACGGTGAAAGCAGGAGCATGGGCCGCGGGCGTATGCGTGCTGGCGGCAGCGATAGGGACGGGGCTGTACTGGAAGTACGGCGGCGGCGGAAACAAGGGCGGCTGGGCCATGGCGCCCGCCAAGGTGGCGGTGGCGCCGGCCGTGCAGGCCGATTTCCCGGTGTCGCTCAGCGGCATCGGCTCGCTGGAGGCGACGCGCCAGGTGCAGGTGCCGGCCGAAGTGGACGGCCGGGTGGCGCAGATCCTGTTCAATCCGGGCGAATCCGCGCGTGCCGGCCAGTTGCTGGTGCAGCTGAACGACGCGCCCGAGCAGGGCGAGCTGGCCCGCCTGCAGGCGCAGGTGAAGAACGCCCGTGCGCAGCTGGACCGCAGCCGCCGGCTGCTGCCCCTGCAGGCGGCGACCCGCGAGCAGCTGGACCAGGCCCAGGCCGACTATGACCAGGCCCAGGGCGATCTCAGGCGCGTGCAGGCGCAGATCGAGCAGAAGCGCATCAAGGCGCCGTTCGACGGCGTGCTGGGCGTGCGCCGCGTCAACCTGGGCCAGTTCGCCAGGGCCGGCGATCCGCTGGTGTCGCTGACCAACACGTCCACCATGTACGCCAACCTGACCCTGCCGGAGCAGGCACTGGGCGCGCTGCGTCCGGGGCAGAGCGTCAGGGTGACGGTGGACGCCCATCCGGGCCGCGCCTTCACGGGCAAGGTCACCACCATCGAGCCGCAGGTCGATCCGGGCACGCGCACCGGGCGCGTGCAGGCCACGCTGGACAACGCCGACGGCGCGCTCGCCGCCGGCATGTACGCGCAGGGACAGGTCAACCTGCCCGCGCGGCCAGGCGTGATCACCGTGCCCGAGACGGCCGTCAGCTACTCCGCCTACGGCAATTCGGTCTATGTGGTGAATCCGGCGCAGGAGGGCAAGGGCCTGACGGTGCGCCAGGCCTACGTCAAGACCGCCGAGCGCATGCAGGGCCGCGTGGTCGTCAGCGAAGGCTTGCAGGCCGGCGACCGCGTCGTTACGTCGGGCCAGTTGCGCCTGCACAACGGCGCGGCGGTCGAGCTGAGCGAGCAGGACACGGTGGCGCTGGACGCCGCCGCGCCGGCCCAGGCCGTGGCTCAGGCCCAGTAGCGCGGAGGCCGACATGAGATTCACCGATCTGTTCGTGCGCCGGCCTGTGCTGGCGCTGGTGGTCAGCACCCTGATCCTGCTGCTGGGCCTGCGCGCCCTGAGCGGACTGCCGGTGCGCCAGTATCCGCTGACCGAAAGCACCACCATCACTGTCACCACAGAATATCCCGGCGCGTCGCCGGACCTGATGCAGGGCTTCGTCACGCAGCCGATCGCGCAGTCCGTGGCCACCGTGGAGGGCATCGACTATCTGTCGTCCTCGTCCACGCAGGGCCGCAGCGTGATCACGGTCCGCATGAAGCTGAACGCCGATTCCAACAAAGCCATGACCGAGGTGATGGCCAAGGTCAACGAGGTCAAGTACCGCCTGCCGCGCGACGCATACGACCCGGTGCTGGTCAAGTCGTCCGGCGAGGCGACGGCGGTGGCCTACGTGGGCTTTTCCAGCTCGACGCTGTCGCTGGCCGCGCTGACCGACTATCTGTCGCGCGTGGTGCAGCCGCAGTTCTCTTCCATCGACGGCGTGGCCAGCGTGCAGCTGTACGGCGGCCAGAAGCTGGCCATGCGCGTGTGGCTGGACCCGAACCGCATGGCCGCGCGCGGCATCTCGGCCGGCCAGCTGGCCGACGCGCTGCGCGCCAACAACGTGCAGGCCGCGCCCGGGCAGGCCAAGGGCCTGTACGTGGTGTCCAACATCCAGGTCAACACCGACCTGGTCAACGTGGCCGAATTCCGCGACATGGTGGTCAAGCGCGAGGGCGACGCCATCGTGCGCCTGGGCGACGTGGCCACGGTTGAGCTTGGGGCGGCCTCGACCGATTCCAGCGGCCTGCTGGACGGCGAGCGCGCCGTGTACTTCGGCCTGAACGCCACGCCCGTCGGCAACCCGCTGGTGATCGTCAAGCGGCTCAACGAGCTGCTGCCCGGCATCAAGCAGAACCTGCCGCCCGGCACCAATGTGCAGGTGCCGTTCGAGCTGGCGCGCTTCATCAGCGCGTCCATCGACGGCGTGATCCACACGCTGATGGAAGCCATCATCATCGTGGTGGCGGTGATCTTTCTGTGCCTGGGCTCGCTGCGCGCGGTGCTGATCCCGGTGGTGACGATCCCGCTGTCCATGCTGGGCGGGGCGGCCATCATGGCGCTGTTCGGCTTCAGCGTGAACCTGCTGACGCTGCTGGCCATGGTGCTGGCCATCGGCCTGGTGGTGGACGACGCCATCGTGGTGGTCGAGAACGTGCACCGGCATATCGAGGAAGGCAAGTCGCCGGTGCGCGCGGCGCTGATCGGCGCGCGCGAGGTGGCCGGGCCGGTGATCGCCATGACCATCACGCTGGCGGCCGTGTACGCGCCCATCGGGCTGATGGGCGGGCTGACCGGCTCGCTGTTCAAGGAGTTCGCCTTCACGCTGGCGGGGGCGGTGGTGGTGTCGGGCGTGATCGCGCTGACGCTGTCGCCGGTGATGAGTTCGTTCCTGCTCAACAGCAAGGTCTCCGAAGGCCGCATGGCGCATCTGGCCGAAGGCTTCTTCGGCCGGCTGGGCGACGCCTACGGCCGCATGCTGGACGTGTCGCTGCATCACCGCTGGGTCACCGGCCTGGTGGCGGTGGTGGTGCTGGCCAGCCTGCCGTTCCTGTACAACGCGGCTCAGCGCGAGCTGGCGCCGATCGAGGACCAGTCCACCGTGCTGACCGCGGTCAAGTCGCCGCAGCAGGCCAACATCGACTACGTGGAGAAGTTCGGCAAGAAGTGGGACGACGTCATGGCGACGCTGCCCGAGCAGCGCGGCCGCTGGCTGATCAACGGCTCGGACGGCGTATCCAACAGCATCGGCGGCGTCGATCTGGTGCAATGGGACCAGCGCCACCGCTCGGCCAACGCCATCCAGGCCGACATGCAGTCCATGGTCAACCAGGTCGAAGGCAGCAACATCTTCGCCTTCCAGCTGCCGCCGCTGCCGGGCTCGACCGGCGGCCTGCCGGTGCAGATGGTGGTGATGAGCGCCGCCGACTATCCGGTGGTCTACGAGGCCATGGAAGGGCTGAAAAAGGCGGCCCGCGCCAGCGGCCTGTTCATGGTGGTGGACAGCGACCTGAACTACAACAACCCGGTGGTGCAGCTGAAGGTCGACCGTTCCAAGGCCAACAGCCTGGGCGTGACCATGAAGGACATCGGCGACACGCTGGCCGTGCTGGTGGGCGAGAACTACATCAACCGCTTCGGCATGGACGGCCGCTCGTATGACGTGATCCCGCAGAGCCTGCGCGAGCAGCGCATCTCGCCGGAGGCGCTGGCGCGCTACTACGTCAAGAGCGCCAGCGGCGCGCAGGTGCCGTTGTCGAACATGGTGTCGGTGTCGATGGGCGTGGAGCCCAACAAGCTGACCCAGTTCAACCAGCTCAACGCCGCCACTTTCCAGGCCATTCCCATGCCGGGCGTGACCATGGGCGACGCGGTGCAGTTCCTGACCAGGGAAGCGCGCAACCTGCCGGCCGGCTTCAGCTATGACTGGCAATCGGACGCGCGCCAGTTCAGCCAGGAAGGCTCGGCGCTGATGATCACCTTCATCTTCGCCATCATCGTGATCTACCTGGTGCTGGCCGCGCAGTACGAAAGCCTGCGCGATCCCTTCATCATCCTGGTGAGCGTGCCCATGTCCATCTGCGGCGCGCTGATCCCGCTGGCGATGGGCATGGCCACCATCAACATCTATACGCAGATCGGGCTGGTGACGCTGATCGGCCTGATCAGCAAGCACGGCATCCTGATGGTGGAGTTCGCCAATGAAATGCAGATCAGCCACAACCTGGACCGGCGCGGCGCGATGGAACAGGCGGCCCGCATCCGGCTGCGTCCCATCCTGATGACGACCGCCGCCATGGTGGTGGGGCTGATCCCGCTGCTGTTCGCCACCGGCGCCGGCGCGCACAGCCGCTACAGCCTGGGGCTGGTGATCGTGGTGGGCATGCTGGTGGGCACCCTGTTCACGCTGTTCGTGCTGCCCACCGTGTACACCGTGTTCGCGCGCGACCACCGCGCCGCCGGCGATACGCCGCGCGCCCGCGAGCTGGCGCTGGCGCGCGCGGAAGATGGCGCGTCCGCCTGAGGAAAACGACATGAAGCATTCGATTCTCTATCCCCGCCTGCGCGCCACGGCCGCCGCGCTGGCGCTGGCCCTGGTCGCGGCGGGCTGCGCAGTGGGGCCCGACTACCAGAAGCCGCAGTCCGCGCCGGTGACGCTGGCCAGCCCCGAACAGGCGCTGTTCTCCAACGGCCAGTTGCAGCGCGACTGGTGGAAGCAGCTGCAGGATCCGCAGCTGGACCGGTTGATCGGCCTGGCGCTGGAGCGCAACCACGACATCCGCATCGCCCAGGCCCGGCTGGCCGAGTCGCGCGCCGTGCTGGATGAAAAGGAGCTGGACCAGCTGCCGACCGTCACGGCCGGCGGCCGCTACGAGCGCAGCCTGTCGCAGGCCAATCCCGGCCCCGAGGGCGAGCGCAATCTGGCCAGGAGCTATCGCGCCGGCTTCGACGCGTCCTGGGAAATCGACCTGTTCGGCCGGCTGCGCCGGGCCGCCGAGGGCGCGGCCGCGCGCAGCCAGGCGCAGGCCGCCGATCTGGCGCAGGCCCGCATCGTGGTCGCCGCCGAGGTGGCGCGCAATTATTTCGAGCTGCGTGGCGCCGAGCAGCGGCTGGCGGTGGCGCGCGCCAACCTGCGCACCCAGGAGGACAGCCTGCGCGTGATCCAGGCCATGGTGTCGGCCGGGCGCGGCGACGAGGGCGACCTGGCCAGCGCCCGCGCCGAGCTGGCGACGGTGCAGGCCAGCGTGCCGCAGCAGGCCGCCGCCCGGCGCCTGGCGCAGTACCGCATCGCGGTGCTGGCCGGCCTGCGTCCCGCCGAGCTGGGCGAACTGGAGGCGGCGCGGCCGCAGGCGCCGCTGGCGGCCCGCCTGCCGATCGGCGACGTCGGCGCGCTGCTGTCGCGGCGGCCCGACGTGCTGGCGGCCGAGCGCAACATGGCCGCCGCCAATGCCGACGTGGGCGTGGCGACCGCCGAGCTGTATCCGCGCATCGACCTGGGCGGCTTTCTCGGTTTCGTGGCGCTGCGCGGCGCCGACTTCGGCAATGCCTCCAGCCGCGCCTTCAGCGTGTCGCCCGGCCTCAGCTGGCCGGCGCTGCACCTGCCCACGGCGCTGGCGCGCAAGCGCGCCGCCCAGGCCCGCTCAGAGGGCGAGGTCGCGCGCTACGAGCAGACCGTGCTGCGCGCGGTGGAGGAGCTGGAAACGGCTTTGACCGGCTACGGCGAGAACCAGCAGCGCCTGGGCAGCCTGGCGCAGGCCGCGGCCCAGAGCGGCCGCGCGGCCGAGCTGGCGCAGCTGCGCTACAAGGAAGGCACCACGCCCTACCTGACGGTGCTGGACGCGCAACGTTCCTTGCTGCGCGCCCAGGACGCGGTGGCCGTGGCCGAGACGGCGTCCTACACCAGCCTGATCGCGCTGTATAAGGCGCTGGGCGGCGGCTGGCAGGCGCCGGGCGACGCGGGCGGGGAAGGGGG